>CAJAQL010000038.1 GCA_903944135.1 uncultured Parcubacteria group bacterium | reverse complement strand
CGAAGACATTTTCTCGATAAACTTCATAAGTGGGGCATGCATTTTGCCGCCCCAGGTATTTAACGTCAAAAGCTTCATTATTTCTTCAATACGAGCTGATAGACAAAATAGCCGGCGATCAAGAAAATGATGAGCAGAAGCACGATCACAACGATCACCATCAAAGGATTTGAAGCGCTTTTCTGCTGCTGTTCCGTCCGGGATATCTTCACATTCTCATACCGCGGCAAACCGCCGCCGCTTGCGGCAATCGAAGCAAGATCCGACTTCAATGTCCGCACCTTCACTTCCTGCGGGGGCGGCGGGGCAGTCGGTAGAACCTGAGAAGTATCTGAAGCATCAGCCATAAGGATAGTTTAGCACAAAACAATGGAAGGTTTTATCTTCCGTCGTCCCCGCCCACCGCCTCCGCGGGAGCAGGCTCCGGCGGGGATCCATGCTTTTTATCTGGATTTCGTGTCGCGACACGAAATCCATATTTTTTCTTAAACAATCCTGGGTTCCCGCCCGCGCGGGAACGACAAAACTTAGATATATTTATTCCGCCAGCTGTTTGATGGACAACCGTATCTTGCCGCCACCCTCCTCGACGCTAATGATCTTCGCGCGGACGAAATCGCCAAGCTTCACGACATCTTCAACGTTTTTCACGAATCCATCCTTCAATTCCGAAACATGGATCATGCCATCTTTACCTCCCCCAAGATCCATGATGGCGCCGAACTCGAGGATTTTTACGATATTGCCCTCGACGATCTCGCCAACCTTGAACTCCTTCGTGAAGCCCGCAATTTCCGCGGCAGCAGCCGCGACCTTCGCGTGATCGGTTCCGGAAACGAATACGCTGCCGTCTTCGTCGACGTCAATGCCGCTCAATCCATATTTTTCAATAAGACCATTGATGGTCTTGCCGCCGGGACCGATAAGCAAACCGATCTTTTCGGCCGGAATCTTAAGCTGCTGGATCGCCGGGACGAAAGGCGAAAGTTCTTTGCGCGGCTCGGGGAGGGTCGCTGTGAGCACCTTCAAAATTTCGAGTCGTGCTCGCCGCGTCTGCTGGAACGCCTTTTCAAGGATCTCGATCGTAAGACCGTCCACTTTCACGTCCATTTGCATACCGGTCACGCCGTCTACGGTTCCTGCAACCTTCAGATCCATGTCGCCATGATGGTCTTCAGGGCCCTGAATATCAGTCAGAACTTTGTAGTGATCAACATCGCTCATCATAAGTCCCATGGCAACGCCCGCCGCCAGCTTCTTCAAAGGAACGCCTGCGTCCATCATGGAAAGCGCCGCCGCGCAGATCGTCGCCTGCGAGGAAGAACCGTTCGAGGACATGATCTCGGAGACCACGCGGATCGTATACGGAAATTCTTCCTTGGTCGGAATCAGACGCTCGAGCGACTTACGTGCCAAATTGCCATGACCGATTTCGCGCCGTCCGGGACCGCGGAAGTTGCCGACCTCGCCGACCGAGAACGGCGGGAAGTTGTAGTGGAGCAGGAAACGGCGTTTTCCCTGTGTTTCCATCGTTTCAATAAGCTGTTCGGCTCCCGGCGCAGCCAAGGTCGTTACGGCCAAAGCCTGCGTGTTGCCGCGGCGGAAGAGCGCCGAGCCATGTGTGCGTGAAAAAAGTCCCACCTCTGCATCGAGTGCTCGCAGTTCATCGAGCTTCCGACCGTCAGGCCGACGTTCCTGTTCGAGAATGTTCTTATGGATAAGCTGGTTGATGGCATCTTCAAAAAGGAAATCTGCGGCTTTCCAGTTCACTTTCTTTCCCTGGTCTTCGAATGTTTCCTTGAGATGAAGATTAAGCGCGGTTTTCAATTTGCCGATCTCACTCTGCTGTTCCATCTTGCTCGGATGATAGACCGCAGCCTCGAGCTTGCCCGCAATGAACGCCTCGACCGCAGCCTTGATCTCAGGATCAGGCTCGGCGAGATTCACCACTGCTTTTTCCTTGCCGATCTCCTTGCGGATATTTTCCTCGAAATCGATAAGCTGGTTGATCGATTCCTGCGCCATCTTGAATCCAGCGACGACGTCTTTCTCCTGCGCATCAAGGCCCCCAAGTTCGATCATATTGATCCGATCCTTTGAACCTGAAACGAACGCATCGAAGATCGGCGGATTTGCCGTCACGTAGGAATTGTCCGGATTGATCTTGTAGCCATCGGCCCACTGTGCGACGCGCACGCCCGCAACCGGACCGTTCCACGGAATATCCGAGATAAGAAGCGCTGTTGAAGCACCGAGCAGACCAACGAACTCCGGATCGTTCTCTTCATCTATCTGGAGCACCGTCACCACAACCTGGATGTCACGGCGCATGCGGTCATCAAAGAGCGGGCGGATCGTGCGGTCGACAAGGCGGCCGGCAAGCACCGCTTCTTCCGAAGCTTTGCCTTCGCGGCGAACGTAGCGGCTGCCAATGATCTTTCCGGCGGCATAGAACCGCTCTTCGTAATCCACTTTAAGCGGCATGTAATCCATATCCACATCTCTTCGACCCATCACTGCGGTCGCCAAGATCACCGTCTCGCCATACTTGGCAAGCACGGCGGCGTTTGCCTGCTCGGCAAGCTCTGAAACCTCGATCGTTAACTTTTTTCCTGCGATTTCCGTCGAAAACTCTTTTTTATTTCTCATTTTTTATGTGTCCGCTGCCATCCCGAGCTTTAAGAAAAATCTCTTTTTCTGTCGTTTCCGCGCAGGCGGAAATCCAGGTTTTTTGTTCTGGATCCCGTTTCTCCGCCTGCGCGGGGACAAGCTTCAACGGGACGACACATTTTTCCCAAAGTTCGAAATGACAACAACGGTTAATTTTTTATTTGGCTGATTTATTGAAAAACTGGATCCTCGCCCTTACGAGGATGACCGCGCCGAACGCGGTCACTTTTTCGTTCTGATCTTCATGATCGCCCGCGGAATATCTTCGATATTCACGAAACGATCGGCTGCTTCCTGTAATTTTGCGGATGCGCTTCGCCGGAATGCGGCGACCTCGACCACGCGCCCTGCGCCCCATTTCAGATAATCAACGAGCGGTATAAAATCGCCATCGCCCGTAACCAGAACGATCACATCGAGAAATGACGACATACGGATGGCATCAACCGCCATACCGACGTCCCAATCAGCTTTCTTCGCACCATCCGCCCATACCTGCAGATCCTTCATGCGGAGCTCAAGCCCCGCTTTTTCAAGCGCTTCGAAAAACGAGCCTTCCGCGGAAGCTTCCGCGGCGGTGCTCTGACCCTGACTTTGACTATGGCGCGTCGCAGGAATATCGATGATCCCCTCGCTTTTTACAACATACGCGACCGCACGGATAAGCTGGCGCTCTCCCACGAGATGCTTAATAAGCTCCTCGTAATTCACGCGGCCATGATAAATATTCCTCGCGGAATGATACAAATTCTGCACATCGATGAAAATGCCGACGCGCTGATTAGGATACTGTGCTGGAGATCTCATAAACTATATGGCTCGCTTACTTATGAAGCGGCAGTCATCTCGAGCTTTAGGAAGAATTCAGGAGTTTGAGATATGAGATTCAATATATGAAGTACAAATAAATTATTCATATCTCATGTTTCCTGTCTCGTATCTCCCGCTGAATTTTTCGCAAAGCTCGGAATGGCAACTTCCGCTTCTTTTTTGTGGGTCCACGACTATGGCCTACTTCTTTAAGTCCAATTTTTTGATGACTTTTTCGTAGACTGACGGCTCTTTCTTCTTCAAATACGCCAAAAGCTTGCGGCGGTTTGAAACCATTTTAAGCAATCCTCGACGAGAATGGTTATCCTTCGGGTTCTTTTTCAAATGTGCGGCGAGTTCGTCGATCTGCCGGGAAAGGAGCGCGATCTGGACCTCGGCTGAACCCGTGTCCGTTTCGTGCTTTTGAAACTCTCCAGCAATGCGCGATTTCACTCGTTTTGTAAGCATGAATCTATATTACAAAATCTTTTGCAAAAAAGCAACAGTTCCCTCCTTTTCAAAAAAATCCTTCATTTTTTATCGCATATCGCAACCAATGAAACAGAGCTCCACGCCGCTCTGTTTCATTGAAAAATCCCGATAAGAGTCCTGTTTCATTGAAATTTTTGCTCGATCCGCGTCCCGCACGCTGGACAATCCCGTAAAAAAACAATATAACCATATCAGAAACTCGACATTCCGGTCGGGAGAATCAAGGAGGCAATGAAATGCCGGAAACCGATTATCAACCTTTCCATGAGACGATCGTGGACGCGATCCATCACGCAACCCAATCCCAGTTAGGATGTCTGGGGGCCCTGATCAGAGTGACCAAGATCCCCAAAAACCATAACGCGATAATCGCGGAGTGGAAGGCTCAAACGGCGATCCATGGATACGGAGAGAACTTTCTCGGCGTGCTCGATAGCCTGTTGGAGCAGAAGGCAAAATCGGCGGCTGCCGATGCACCACAGGCAAATCGAGCCTAGTGTAACGGTTTGATCTATCCCGCTCATCAGGAACCAAGATGGGCAGTTCCAGGAGCTGCCCATCCCCAAATCCAAGCTCATAAACTGCTTACGACCTTGGATTTGGATGAAGTCGCCCAAATAGGGTCATCGCTCTATTGTAATAAAATGGCCAGAACGAATACCGGGCACTGTCGCGTTTCTCGTGACGATTTTAAGGCGTTATTTTGCGATAACGGGAGACATGCTTCACTTTATCAGCATTTTCTGCTACACTTCGGATAATAATCAACTAAATCAGTAAAAAATATATGGCAAAAAGAAACTCGGGGCTCAAGAGACAAAAATCGAATTCCCCCAAAACCAAGAAGCGGCTGGAGATCAAGCGGATCATGCTGGAAGAAAAAGCGAAGAAGCATAAGAATAAGAAATAAGACAACAAAAAGAGCCGGGAAATCGGCTCTTTTTGTTGTCTTGTCTTATGCAAAAATGGGGCGTCGGTCTTAGACCCCGAAGATCCGTTTCGCGTTCTTTAAGATCTGCGCCGCCATCTCGTCCACGGTTATCCCTTTTAGCTCAGCCAGCCTCTTTACGACCTCAATGACATACGCTGGTTCGTTCCGTTCGCCACGATGCGGCACTGGCGTAACATATGGCGCATCAGTCTCGGAAAGGATCCTGTCGAGCGGAATAAAACGAACCACTTCGTCATAATCCCCTGCCTCCTTTCCTTTCCGTGGCGGAAATGTAATAGCACCGCCGAACGTGAATGAAAAACCAAGATCGAGCAATTCCTGTGCTTCAGTAACCGTTCCGGTGAAGAAATGAATGATGCCTGGATTTTCGGTGCCAAGAACGGCCGATCGCGAATGAAGCATGGCAATAAGATCGGAAAGCGCCTCACGGCAATGGATCATTAATGGCTTCTTCACCTCAGCCGCAAGCACAACCTGCGCAAGGAACGCATCCTTCTGTTTTTGGATCTGCGCATCCCGGCTTTCGTCCTCATTGAAATGAAAATAATCAAGCCCGCATTCGCCGATTGCGAGGGTCAATGGATGCAATGCCAGTTCGCGATAATACGCCATATCAAAAACCTCGCCACGCGAGACGAAACCTTTCGTATCTGCATCGCCGCCAAGCTCATCCTTGTCATGAAACGACTTTGACGTATGGATCGGATGAAGACCAACCACGGCAAAAACACCATCGTGCCGTTCCGCAAAATCAACCGCGCGTCGCGACGTATCCTTCTGTGTCCCCACGTTCACAAAACGCACACCTGCATCTTTGGCGCGCAAAATAACCGCCTCGCGATCGGCTTCGTAGGCGGCGAACTGCGTATGCGCATGCGCATCGAAAAAAGGAAAATCCTGCATGATATCAAAAATTTTATCGGCTCATTCGCATAAATGAGCCGATTGTTTAGCCCGCATTATTCCGTTTCGCTTTTCTTTTTCTCGCTGCCATTTTCGGAAGGTTCTGCAATATCTTTCAGCTCAAATCCCTTTTTGTCCTTCTCTTCGGCGGTCGCCCTGCGAAGCCCGATGCTCACGGCATTATCGAATTTCAAAGCGATCACCTTCACGCGCCGGAGAAACTTGACCAAAAAACTATTGAATGCCGCATCGATCCTCTCGGGGATCCGTGAACGCGCCCACCGATCAAGAAAAGTTTCCTTATCCTGCGGCTCTTCTGCGACGCGCGGCAAAGCATGCACCATAAGATAAAGTACGGTGCCCAAAGCGAACATGAGAAGAATAGTGAAGAAGAACATCATAAAAATTATAACCAAATCATTATAACACCGAAATCTATCTCAAAAAATAAGACCTCGGAGTGCTACGATATTACGGCTAAAAGTCACGTCCCTATGCTTCTAAACGGGAGAATTCCTTGATGGCGATCTTTTCGCCGGTCTTTGCAATGACTTCGTTCACGAGATCCTGTACGGTCCTCGATTCATCTTTAATGTAAGGTTCCGCCAACAGCGCTTCGACATCCTTCGGTGCGGTTGCCGCGATCTGCATCACGAGCTCGTGCGCCAACTGCTGAAAAGGATCCGAACGCACCACAAAATCCGTCTCCGCGCGGAGATTGACAAGAACGCCGATGCGGCCGTTATGAAGATAGGAATGGATCATGCCCGCGCCCGTTTCGCGATCAGCGCGCTTTTCCGCTTTTGAAAATCCTTTCTCGCGGATGATGCTGACGGCCTTATCGAAATCGTTGCCGGCCTCCTGAAGGGCATGATAACAATCCATAACCCCAGCGCCAGTCGCCTCCCTTAATTTCTGAACTGCTTCCGAGGAATTTTTCTTCTCTGTCATGGAAAATAAAATGATACCTGTAACGCTTATGCCTTAACCTCCTTTTCCGATTCTTTTTCTTTTGCCGCTACCGCCATCGCCCGCTCCGCAACGCCTTCCTTGACCGCTTTTTCAACATTATCCAGGAACCATGAAACGCTCATCCGCGCCTTATCATTGCCCGGCACGAGATAATCAATGAGATCGGGATCCGCATCGACGTTTGCAAAGGCAACAACCGGAATGCGCTTGATCCTCGCTTCTCTGACTGCCGTCGCATGAAGGCTCGGATCGACCACAACCACAAGATCCGGCTCGCGCGTCATGGTTTCAAGGCCACCCATCAGCTCTTCAAGGCGCTTCACTTCGCGCTCCATCTCAAGCCGCTCTTTCTTTGTGTATTTCTCATCGAGCGCGCCGGAAAGAAGGTCCGTCCGGAGACTCTTTAAATGTTCAACCCGTCCGGAAATGATCTTGAAGTTGGTGAGCGTGCCGCCGATCCAGCGCAAAACGACATAAGGCATGGAGAATTCCTTGGCGATCCGTTCGATAGCGACATCGGCAGCCGGGGATGTTCCCACAAAAAGAAGCGTGCCGCCGTTGCGAACCTTTTCTTTAATGAAGCCCGTGGCTTTTTCGAGGCCCTCGGTCGTCTTTTGAAGATTCACGATCTCAATGCCGCCCCGATTCGCCAAAATGAACTGGCGCATCTTCGGATTCGTCTTGCTTTTCTTCCGACCATAGAAAACACCCGCTTCGATCATTTCGCGGGACCCCTCGGCCGGATAGATATTCTCCTGCTTTTCCGTTGAATTATCGTCTGCCATATCGCAAAGAGTATAGCAGGTTGCATTATCTAATGCAAGACAAGGTAGCCTTTTATCAAGATCGTATCTCGATAAATATAAAACAAACCATCTTTAAAAGATGGTTTGTTTTATATCAGTACCGCCACCGGGAATCGAACCCGAATTTACGCCGTGAAAGGGCGCCGTCCTAGCCGTTAGACGATGGCGGCATATTTATCTCACCTTGAAGTCTATTGAATTATTGCCGGATTCGCAAGCGAATAGCACAAAAATAAGATGTCTTGATACAAGGGCGGATCCGGAGATCCGCCCTTGTACGCCCTCTTCGCGCAGAAAAAACTACAACGACTTCAATAAATTGCTCATCCCCTTCAAAATACTCTGAAACGATTGCGCGATGATCGCGGTCTGATCGCTCGTGGTCGGCAAGAGAGAAGAAGCGGAAGTGGTCGAGGAAGGCGCAGGGTTGCAGATCATCTCGCTGCAACCATTGCTTCCGATGACGCCGTAACCGCCGTAGGGGCAAAAAAGCCTGAACATGGGGCACGCTATCGGAAGCCTGGTGATCGTTGAAGGATTCACCGTAATTGTTGTTGACGCACTGATCGTGCCGCCGGCACCGGTGCAAGCGATACTGTAAGTAGCCGTTCCGGCACTTGCCGGAATTTCAGGCGTTGAACCGTTCAGGGCTTCGGAACCCAACCATGAACCGGACGCGGTGCAGGCCGTTGCATTCGTGCTGGACCAAGAGAGCGTCGTCGATTGGCCGACGGTGATCGTCGTCGGATTGGCGGAAATCGTCACCGTCGGTGCAGGAGTGGAAGGCGCAGAATTGCAAACCCTCGTGACGCAGCCATTGCTGTTGGTTACGCTCTGATAGCCATACGGGCAGTAAGGCATCACCATGGGACATGCGACCGGGAACTTGGTGATCGTTGTTGTCGCGGTAACCGTCGCCGACGCACTGCTCGTACCGCCGGAACCAGAACAGGTGATGGTGTAAACATTTGCGTTTCCACTTATCGGCGTCACGGGCGTCGATCCATTCAATGCTTGTGATCCCGACCATGAACCGGACGCGGTGCAGGCAGTTGCATTCGTGCTGGACCAAGAGAGCGTCGTCGATTGGCCGGAGATTACCGTCGTCGGGCTAGCGGAAATCGTCACCGTCGGAGCGGAAACGGCAGCGGTAGATACGGTGAAAGTGATATTCTTGACCGCTTCGGAACTTGGTCCGAAGTTTTGATACTGACCGGAACATACGCCGTTTGTGGTTCCGCAATATAATGCAACGCTCAGGTTATATGTCCCTGCGGCAGAAGGAGCAGGAATCGTTACCTGCCATAATCCCGTAGCGCTGCTATAGCTGCCATTCACACCATTGAGATATGACGTCGCACCCGGAACTCCAACGTATGCCTGCACATTGAAACCATTCGAATCAGAAACCGGCTGACCGTTCGATTGGGCACCGCTCAGCGCGAAAGAGATTGCCTGATTCGGCTGGTATGACGCTTGCACTCCCGAGATATTTGAGATAGAAATCGTCGGCACCCCTCCTGCCGGCGGCGTTACCGTCACGGACGCAGAGGCGGGAGCACTCGTTCCGCCCGGACCAGTACATGTCATTTGATACTGCGCCGTATATGACGTTGCCGAAGAAGGATAGGGATAGATCTGCGTTGAACTGGCAGATGGGAGATCGCTTTGCGACCAGGCGCCATTGTCATTGTATCCATGTCCGGCGGTCACCGCGCAATCCGTCGCTCCCGTACTGGACCATGTGAGCACGAACGACTGGCCACCCGTGATAGCGGTCGGATTGGCGGAAACCGTGATGGTCGGCACGGACGAACCAGATCCGCTTCCATATATCATACTATTGATCGTGATAGGCACCGCGCTCGCCGGAAGGAAAAGATTCGGCGTTGCCTGAGAATCCATGCCATCCGTGAATGTCACATCGGATATATCATTGATCGTCGCATAAAGCGTTCCGCCGGAAGTGAACGAACTGGAATTTATGCGTACATTGTAGGTCTTTGAGGTACCAGCGGAAATAGTGGCGTTCGGCGTGAACGTCATCGTTTCGGATGGAACATTGCCGTTGTAAGCCAGCTGACCATTTATGGCGAGGCCGGTTGCGGAATCGTACAACGCCACAGCATTGGATAATAAAGGAACCTCCGTGCCGGAAAAGGTCACAACGACCTTATCGAGAATAGCCGAGCCGGCCGTGTTCGCGGTGAACGTGAGCGATCCTATATTGTCCGCTGTGCTCGGCGACCGCAGAGAAGATGTGCCGCCAGAGGTTGCAGAAACAGCGACAACAGTGATGTTGGTGCGATAAATCGTAATAGAATTACCCGACGGGCAGGCGTTCGCCGGTGATGTCATAGTGCAGGCGGGCACCGTCAATGAAATTGCTTCGTTTGAGGTCGCGCCAACTGCGGTACCTCCTGTGACATCGAATACATGCGACGATAGATCCGTGGCTCCCCCGGACTGATACGATAAAGCGTCACCTTTGAGCGTAAGTATGATCGCATTGCCCGCCGGGATGATTACCGGCGTGGAAAAATGTATGGCGTAATTGTAATCGAAACCATTATTGGAAGTTCCCGTAAGAGTTGCGGTGCCCAATAATGTAGAGCCGTTGTATAGTTGTATGTTCGAGAAAGAAGCATTAGGCGCGCCCGTTGAGGCCGATGCTGCATCCATCAAAGACAGATCGGTAAGCTTTACTGCTTCAGCTCCCGTTGTCTCGGTAAACCGATATACCCCCAATACGTTGCCAGTCGAACCCATGACAACCTGCTCCGCGGGCGGATTCGAACTGTCCTGCGCCACTGTAAGAATGCCAAGCCCCTGGGATGTAGATGTTGGTGCTATTCTTATTGGTTCGATCGGCTCAGGTCCGTTGCATCCCCATGCGGGACAAATACGAGTCGATGTCGGCAGGGAAATGCTTCTGTTGCAACCGAACAGCGAATTCAGCTCGGCCCTGGTCGTCTTTCCCACATAGCCCGTACCATTTGACAGGCCGTAAGGCGTCAAGATAATGCTCGCGTATTTCTCCTGAAATGCCGTGACTGCAGAAGCGGTCTGATCATCGAACGTGCCCGTCGCTGTCACCGATTCTCCGTCTTTCTGCAAAGCTGTCTGAAGATTTACAACATCGATCCCTGACATTCCGATGGAAAGATTCGCATTGAAAGTGTAGCACCAAGCAGTCGACGTTGAATTGCCCTGCTGTGTTGGAAGCTGAGCCTGAAGAGCCTGGATCTGCGCAAGAAGCGCCTGGATCTGCGATTGAATATTTGCCGTTGTATCGGCATGCGCCGAAGAAACCCCGAACGCCACGAAAACAGCAAGCGCGAGCGCTGCCAATATTTTACTTTTTATATGCATATGCATGTGTATTTTTTCGCTCCGGACGAGGGGGCTCAATGCGGGAATGTATCCCTCAATGGCTTTAGTATATATGGAATAAGAGAAAAAAACACAAAAAAATATGTGGATAAGTGAACTCAGGGCGAGTGCGGAAAATCTCGTTATTATTCCGCGTGAACAATAATTCCGCCGCCAAGCATCTCCTTGCATACCGCGTGACCCGATGAGTAAAAGACCGCCGACTGGCCCGGAGCGATGAATTTCTGTGGCCTATCAAAAACGAGCGACCAGGCGTCTTTTTCTTTTTTCCCCTTCCTTTTCTTTTTGTATAATACGGCCTTCGTAAGGGGCTGACGATAGCGAACCCGCGCAAAAACCGGCAAGCCGTCTTTTGTTAACTCAACTGCTGAATGAGCAAATAAAGGATCGATAAAATGTGCGTCCGTTAAAGAAACCTCCTTTTTGTAAAGCGCCGAATTATCGTCACCTTCGGCGACGACAACCGTATTCGTCGCAGCATCTTTTCCGGCAACATAGAAAGGTTTGCGCGCCACGGCGCCGGTCTTCGGAAATTGAAAATCTGCATCAATGTGCCGCTGGCCGATCGTATAGAACTCCGTGCCGTGATGTTCCCCTATCTTTTCGCCCGTCGTCGTCATGAGCACCCCGCGATGTTCGGGAATATATTCTTTCAAAAAATCATCTATTGAAATATTGCCGAGGAAACAGATCCCCTGCGAATCTTTCTTGTCCGCCGTCGGCAATTTCGCCTTGCGCGCGATCTCACGCACGTGTGGTTTCAGATAATCGCCTATCGGAAACAAACAATGACGAAGTTGTTCCCCGGTAAGCGTCCAAAGGAAGTAGGACTGATCCTTGTTCTTATCCTTGGCCTCCCGCAAAAAATATTCTTGCGGGGACGAACCGGCAATGCCTCGTTTCACATAATGTCCCGTCGCGACAAAATCTGCGCCCATGGACAGCGCTTTTTCGAAGAACAAACCAAACTTTATCTCGCGGTTGCACATCACGTCCGGATTCGGCGTGATTCCCGCGCGATAGCCATCCACCATATAGTTCACGACGCGATCCTTATACTCCTGCTCGAAATCCCAAACATAGAACGGAATACCGATATGTTCGGCAACGCGGCGCGCATCTTCGGCGTCGCGCTCGGCGCAACCGTCAAGATTGTAACAGCGCATGAAAACACCCACGACGTCATAGCCTTGTTTCTTGAGTAAAAATGCCGCAACGGAGCTGTCCACCCCGCCTGACATGCCAACGAAAACGGTCTTGTGAGAAAAGACGGGCATTACTTTTTTATAATACTACAGCGTTATTTCTTTCGCCCTCGCCCCTCCGACAGACTCGGGATAAACTCCGGCGAGGGTCCATGCTTTTAAAATTTCAATGGATGCATAGCATAGTCCACCTTCGTAGACCATGACAAAATATGAGATTCCTCGCAAGCTCGGAATGACACCTTCTCGTTGTCGTCCGATCTTGTCGGACGATCTGTGCTTTTTAAATTCAAAATCAAAAGCACGGGTCATCCGCCTTCGCGGATGATGACAAAAGATTTAGACTCTTTCTACGTATTCTCCGGTCTGCGTATTGATGCGGATGGTTTCGCCTTCGTTCACAAAAAGCGGAACGTTCACTTTTGCACCACCTTCGATGACCACTGTTTTCGTGCCGCCCTGCGAAGTGTTGCCGCGGATCGCCGGAGGCGCTTCGATCACCTTGAATTCCATCTTGACCGGGATATCCACCTTGATGACCTTGTCATTAAAGACCATTGTGGTCACTTTTGTGTCCGGCTTCAAAAACTTGCCCTGGTCGCCGAGCAGATCCGCACCGATGAGAAAACGATTTTTGGTGTTGCCTTCGTCGTGGAACCAATATTGTCCTTTGCTCTCATAGATAAAGATCGCGTTCTTTCTTTCAATTTCCGCTTCTTCAAAGAAATCGCTCGCCTGGAAGTTGCGATCGAGTATTTTGCCCGTCATGAGATTGCGGATCTTCGTCTGCACCACGGCCTTCCGCTGCTGCATGCGCAAAAAATGAGTCTCCAAAACCTCATACGGCGAGCCGTCCATAATAAAAAGAATTCCCTTGGTTAAGTCAGTGTAAGCAAGCGACATGGTGATAATAAGCTATTCTGAGCATCGCGAAGGATCTTAAGATTCCTCGCAAGGCTCGGAATAACAAAAAAATGATATATCCAAAATAATGAAAATGCAAGATAATCTCGCCATCCCACGCCCCCTATTCTTTTGTCGTCCCCGCGCAGGCGGGGATCCAGGGAGAAAAGGTAAACAAATCCCCGCTCTCGCGGGGATCGTTTTAGTACTCTTCTTTGCTGTCACCAGCCGTCGGCTGTTCCGGTCGCGGGCCACCCGCTTCGCCGCCCTGGAAACGCGGCACATGTGTACTGCCTTCCGGCTCTTCGATTTTCAGATTTACATGGGCATTGTTCTTTACGCCCACGATCTTCAAGAGCGATCGGATCGCTTTCGCGGTCGCGCCCTGGCGGCCGACCACTTGCCCCATATCCATCGCGTTCACACGGAGCGAAAGTAAAACTCCCATCTCGTCGACCTTGCGGTCAACCTTCACTTCTTCCGGATGATCTACCAGCGACTTTACCAGATATTCCAGGAATTCCTGGTCCGCTGTAGGTGAATTTGCCATTTCAGTATTTCAAGACTTTCATTTCTTTCGATTTCGACCTTTACGTTCAGATCAATCAGATGCTTGTTGATAATAAACATTATTCCTGATTGGCGAATTTGAGTCAAGAAAAAAATACATCCCGTCATTCCGGGCCCGCAAGGAATCCCGATGATATTTCAAAAACAAGATTCCTCGCGGGCTCGGAACGACAGAATGCGGCGATCCTTATTTCTTTAAAATCTCCCTGAATACCTCGGGCGAGAGCTCAACGCGGGCGGTACTTTGCAACCGTTCTTTTCCTTTCTGCTGTTTTTTCCAAAGTTTCATTTTTCGCGTGCGGTCACCGCCGTTCTTACCGAAATTACCAAGTTCTTTTTTCATAGCAGGGATCGTCTCGCGCGCGATGATGCGCCCCTGCGAACGGGCCTGGATCGCCTGCGAGAATTGCTCCTTCGGTAAAAGTTCCTTCAGCTTCTCGACGGTCTTTCTTCCCTCATATTCGAGGTCTTTTTTGGGCACGATGCGGGTAAGCGCCGGCACGACATCGTTCACGACCAGAATTTCCAGCTTCTCGACTTCGGCTTCCCGCTCGCCAGCTATCTCATAGGTGAACGAAGCATAGCCCTGCGAAACGGATTTCAGGCGGTCATCGAAATCCCTGATCAGTTCGCGAAGCGGCATAAGCGATTCAATCAGCAGATTTTCGCCAATCGCTTTGATGTCGGCAACCTCGATATCGAACACTGTCTGCAAGCTCAAAACCGCGCTTAAATATTCTTTCGGCGCAAGGATTTCAAGTGCGACCATCGGCTCCCAAACCTTCTCCGGCTTGTCCGGAAAATCCTGCGGCTGTTTTATGACGGTCACGACGCCTCTGTCCTGGATACGGTAGGCGATCGAAGGAAAGCTCGTCAGAAATTCAAGATTGTATTCGCTCTTCAAACGACTCGCTGTTATCTCGAAATGCAGCTGGCCGAGAAAGCCAACTTTAAGCCCCCTGCCAAGCGCGTCGTTCGAATCCGGCTCGAAAGAAAGCGCGGCATCGTTCAGGCGCAATTTTTCGAATGCCCGCTTCAGATCGTCGAATTTCGTCGCACCGTCGGGATAGAAAGAAATGAAAACCACCGGTCCGGGTTCGCGATAGCCCGAAAGAGCAAGTCTCTCTTTTTCGCCGCGCGCGAGCTCGTCTTTGCTATCCGCAAGGACAGTGTCGCCGATCTTAACGAGCGCCGGTTCCTTGAGTCCCGTGGCAATATAGCCGATCTCGCCGTTCTTTATTTCGGACGTTACGATGAGATCCGGTGAAAAATAACCAACCTCTTTCGGTCTGAAACGCGCGCCGGATGCGACCAACTCCATATCTTCGACTTTGAACGAACCATCGAAGACCCGCACGAAAGCGATGATGCCCTTGTGATCATCGTAGAGCGAATCGAAAATGAGCGCCCGGGAAACATTTTCCGCCACAGCATTCAGATCCTGCATTTTTCTCGGCGGCGGTACCTTTAGAACCACGGCCGCGAGCAATTCTTTCACGCCCGTTCCCGTCTTCGCGGAAATGCGGAATATCTCTTCTTTCTGAACACCCAGAAGCTCTGCGGTCGAAGCGATCACGTCCTCGACATGCGACGCCGGAAGATCGATCTTATTCACCGCAGGAATGATCGTGAGCCCCGCTTTCTGGGCGCCGCGAAGATTGGAAAGCGTTTGAGCCTGAATGCCTTTGGTGCCATCAATAAGAAGGATGGCTCCTTCAACTGCCGTAAGTGCGCGAGAAACTTCGTAGGAAAAATCAGAATGGCCCGGCGTGTCGATCAGATTCAAAATATATTTCGTCCCGGCGTATTCATGGTTCATCCTGACCGGCGCCATCTTGATCGTGATCCCCCGCTCGCGTTCCAACGGCAGCCGATCGAGATATTGCTCGCGCATCGAGCGTTCCGGCACCGTTCCGGTCACCTCCAAAAGCCGGTCAGCCAAAGTCGACTTGCCGGAATCAATATGCGCGATAATGACGAAGTTGCGTGTGTTCTTGTCAGGGATCATGTCAGAAACAGCATAGCGTATGGCGGCTTATCTGTCATGCTAAGTCGCATTAATCCTCTTATCGTCATTCTGAACAAAGCGAAGAATCTTCCTTTACGTCATGGTCCCACTCGCCTTCGCGAGTGCAGGCTCCAGCGGAACCATCCGTGCTCCCGATCTTCATATAAAGCACGGGTCGTCCGACTGGATCGGACGATGACGAGGAATGCATAGGGGCAATCTTTCTATATCTTCTTCAGCGTCAGCGTCACGATCATCCGGCCCGGCAGATCGTTCGATTGATAGGTCCACGACGGCAGATTCGTTTCGGCGAATTGATAACCGAGCGGCGCATCGACCTCGAGAGAATAGCTTCTGTTCGTACCAGCCTGCTTTTCAAATACGAACTGATAGACCATGCCGTCCGTAGGCGGCGTAAACGCATGATGCGTATATTCGAACGATAATTTCGTCGACGAGCCGGCCGACACCATGGACCATGTTGCGAAAACCATTTTGCCGTCTTCCGTGTGCTCCGTAACGGCAGGGTAGCTGAAAAATATCTGCGTGCTCGATTCAACGCTCGCAACCAAGGGATCAGTCGAATAACCGTCCGCCGCATAGTTCACTTTCGGCACGATGTTCTTTTTCACGCCGCCATTCTCATTCGTAAGAACCCCATCGGGCGGAACGAACGCCTGAAGATAAACCTGATTCTGCGTCTTATACCACCAATAAGGGCTGGTATTGCCAGTATGCTTCCGATCAACGATCAAGCTGTCCGTAAACGTTCCATCGGTGCCGATCTGACTCGTCCAGGTCACGTTCTCGGAAACGGAAAGGTCCGATTTTCCGCCATTCACATTCGCATCGACAAGTGCCAGATAGTCACCGTTGAAATTCTGCGGCAATACATAGACGTCGCCGCCGATGCCGTACGATTCAAGGAAGCTTTCCATGTCGGTATTGCTCGAATATGCCATGACGTCTTTCTCCGCTGCCCAATCCGAAGCCATGCTGATCATGCTCTGACGTTCCGTATCCGTCGAAGACGCAACGCGCGCCGAAAGCTGGCTCATCAGATCGCGAAGCACCTGTTTGGGATAGGTTGCGTCAGACGCCTGGCCTGCCTGCACGATCTTCTGGATCTGTACCAGAAAATTATCCGACGTGAACGTTGTTTTCGTGCTCGAAACCGTGATCGGTCCGGTCGCTGAAAGAAGGTCCTGTACCACCTTTGGAGAGATCGCTATTGCGGCGTCGAAATAATCAGGCGAAGTCGATGCGTACAATTTGGATTCATTGAAAAATTCCATGGTCTTCGATGCCGTGGTCGGAAAATCAAAGAACCAGTTTGCGTCCGCAGGGCGCCAGCGCGAAACCTCGAGTTGAAGCGGCTTCGGCGGAACAACCATGCGCGTAAAAGCAGTATCGGCATCCGCAATATCATGCACCGAAATGTCGACGATCGTTCCGCTTGCGACCGTGATATCCGCATAGCTTCCCAAAAATCCTCCCGCCGGACGGATCTCGGAAGGATTCTGAAGCATGACAAGAATGTGATGCGGCGCCGGGGATGAAACCCATGGAATAAAGGCGTCCAGGAATTTCTGCGCGCTTTCCGATTGGGTCTGCAACGAAAGATAGGTGTTCCCGTCGCCAAGCAGACTGCCGAACGATGGCATCACGGCGGAAAGTTTGCTGCTATCGGCATTGATCGCCGCAAGCGTCTCGCGGATCAATTTGAGATGCGTGACGAAATCAGCGCCGCCGCCATGCCACAAATTGAATGCGTCGTTCTCGAGCGTGGCGAGTTCCTCGGCAAGCTGGGAGAACTGTCTTGTCACGTCCATGAACGCCGCTACCGTGTTCGTGCCCCCCTGAAAAAGAAAACCAAGCCATTGCAGGAACGGCGCAAATCCACCGGTGCTTTGGGAAAACAGTGAAAACTCCTGAGCGGCGGATGCCGGCTCTCCGTTCTGCAGATCGGCAATCCCCTCGCGGAACAAACCTGCTTTCGATGAAATCTCGTTCGACAGGCTCTTCCTCACTAAAATAGAGGAAATCACGAATCCGGCGATAAAAAGAACCAATATCCCGACGACACCCCACCAGATACCGTGCGGCAAGCGCGTCTTTTTTTCCTCGGCATTTTCATGCCTTATGACCGTTGTCACGGCAAGATTTTTAAAGAACCTTCTTCTGGGAAGAGGTTTCACCTCTCTCACTTTCTTGGGCGGCAACGGGATCGGTATCTCTTTCTCCTTGTGATCATGCATGAATTCATTCTATGACTCATCTCAAAAATAGGCCAGTAAAAACTCCTTGTGTCGTTCTCGCTACTCGATAGACTTGGAATAAACTCCGGCGAGAATCCACGGTTCCTTCCGTCATCGTCCCTGGAGAGGGACGACCCGTGCTTCCGATCTTTTTAAAGCACGGACCCTCCGTCTTCGCGGAGGGCGACAAAAGGAATTTCTGTCATCCCATACTCCGACGCGGGATTCAGGGAAAATACCTCTGGGTCCCCGCTGTCGCGGGGACGACAACACAACAAGACCAAAGATAGATATCCAATTATTTCAAAACTATTTTCTCGCGCGCCGCGGCTTTTTCTTCGCCGCGTCCCGTTTCGCCGCTCGCGCGACGTAATCCGCCAAAAGCCACGAGCTCGATTGCACCTTGCCGCCGTCGCCGACATTGAAAACCATTTCGCAGCCGATGGCATCGCAAACCGGCACCTCGGGGATGTTATCGTGTTTCCGATCCCCGCCATTCGCAAAAATATCCGGCTTCAGTTCGGCCAGTTCCCGACAAACGCTCATGTCCTTCGGATTTTTTCCGTGCTTCGTAAGGACAACACGGTCAACGGGGCCAAGCGCTTCAAGCACTTCCTTTCGTTCTTTGTCCGGCATAAAAATATGGATCTTCTTCGCGCGCAGCCAATTATCGTTGTTCAAAATGACCACCAGTTCATCGCCAAGCTTCTTCGCCTCCCGGAACATCCGCACATGCCCGACATGAATCGGGTCAAAACCGCCGCTCACGGCAACCACTATTTTCTTCTGTTTTGTTTTACGGGAAGGCATTTTTAGGATATCGTTAATTATACAATATTGCCTTTGTGGTAACATCTGATTTTTATGTCATGGTCCCGGGAGCAGAACCATCCGTGCTCCCAATTATAATATAAAGCACGGATCGTCCCGCCGCGGCGGGACGATGACAAAACGAACAGCAATTCATCCTCATCCATGTGGCAAAAAATAAAATCTTTCCTTTTTAAGAACGGAACGTCGGCACAGACGGTCGCAAAAAACACCGTCTGGCTTTCCATCTCGAATTTCGGCGGACGCATGCTGAAGGCCATCATCGTCATCTACGCCGCACGCGTGCTCGGCACCGAGGGCTATGGCGTATTCTCATATGCTGTAACGCTCGCCGGATTTTTCACGCTCTTCGTAGATCCCGGCATCAATGCGGTCCTCATCCGCGAAGGGGCAAAAGCATCGCCCGAAGAACGGCAGAGGCTTTTTGCGACGACGCTTTTTATGAAGGCAATCATCATCGCGGCGAGCGTATTGGTGGTCATAACGATCGCCCCCCTGTTCTCGACGCTTCCCGGCGCAAAGATACTCCTTCCCTTCGTTGCCCTGATCATCGTCTTTGACAGCACGCGTGAATTCCTTTCATCGCTCTTTCGCGCCGAGGAAAAAATGCAGTGGGATGCCGCGGCGTTTCTCTCGGCGAATCTCGCCATCGTGATCTTCGGTTTCATCCTTCTCAAGAAAGCCCCGACGCCGATGTCTTTTACGGGAGCTTATGTCCTAGGAACCGCCGTCGGCGCCCTGGTCGCCATATGGCTTCTGCGAAAAAAATTCAATGGAATACTTTCGGGCGTATCGTTCAAACGCATGACTGCCATTATAAAAACAGCATGGCCATTTGCCGTGACGAGCACCCTTGGAGCGCTCCTCACCAATACTGACATTCTCATTATCAGCTGGATGCGGAATGCATCCGAAGTCGGAATCTATTCGGCCGCGATCCGCATCGTACAGGTGCTCTATCTTATTCCGACGGTCGTTCAATTGAGCACCTTACCTATTCTTGCACGGCTTGCGAAACGCGACCCCGTCAAATTCCGATTCGCGCTTGAACGAACTATCGTGCTTATTTTCCTCATCTCCGTTCCGCTATCGCTCGGCGGGATCATCCTTGGAAGCGGCATCATGCGCCTCGTCTTCGGATCTCCATATGTCATCGGGGGTGTCGCATTTTCCATTCTCATGCTTGGCGTCTCGTTCGATTACGCCGGCGGTATCATCTCAAATGCCATCTTCGCCTACGATCATCAGAAAAGCCTGATTGTTTCTTCTGCCATCGGCGGTTTCGGCAACGTCATATTCGACCTTCTCTTCATCCCGCGTTGGGGCATGGCAGGTTCCGCGGTTGCTACGCTTTTCGCACAGATACTGAGCAACGGTTATCTTTGGTATGCCATGAAAAAACTGAATCCATTTCATGTCTTCTCCCGCACAAAAAGGATCGTCGCAAGCGGCGCACTCATGGCAGCCGTCACCATTTTGCTTTCCGCGGCGCATATGAACGTTCTTTTGAATATCGCGATTTCCGGCATCGTTTACTGTTTAGCGCTTTTTATACTCAGAGAGCCCCTGCTTCGTGAGATGAAAAAGATCGTAATGCCAAGTCCAGTTGAAGCGTAAATTGGCATTGCCATTCTTTGACCTATTCTGTCGTTCCAGCGAAAGCGAAAATCCAGACATTTCCGTCATTCCGAGCCTGCCGAGGAATCCCTCTTCGATTGTCGCCCTCGCGGAGGCGAGGGTCCGTGCTTCCATCTCTTCCATCTTGAGCCTCTTTTGTCACCCTAGTCGATACTGTCGGGAAAATAAATATTATTCTTTGATAATATACTTCTCCATTTCCGCAAAGAACTTTTCTTTTGTAAATCGTTCCGCAACTTCGTGAATGGCATTTTCCGAAAACTTTTTATATTCTTCTTTGTTAATCAGAATCTCGCGCAATGCACCACCGAGCGCCCCCGCATTCCTTATCGGCACCGTTTTCCCCGTAATACCATCAATGCTGACCTCGGGAACGCCGGTTGGAAGATCCGTGTTCACGACCGGCTTGCCGCACGCCAACGCCTCGATCTGGACGATACCAAAAACCTCCGACGGTTCGCAGGAAGAAAGCGCGAAAATATCACACGCATGATAATACGGAACGAGATCATCCACGGGGTCGATGATGTGCACTTTATCGCCGATACTCAGCTCATTGATCTCATTCTTTAGAATATTTTTTAAAGGTCCGCTGCCCACAATGAGCAGATGTGCGGGGACATCTTTCATTGCCGCGATAAGATAAAGAAACCCTTTGTAATATACCAGGCGCCCAACCGAAAGCACGAGCGGTGTTCCATATTTTTCTCGTATCTCCGCGATCTTTTTCTGTATGTCGCCAGTTATCTTGAATCGCGCAGGATCAATGCCAAAATAAATAACCCTGCATTTTTCAGAGAAATCCCGGAGCATCGGCGAACTCTTGATGATCGCCTTGTTCGAAACGAAAATATGATCCGCCCGACCGAGCGCAAAACGGATGAATGGGATGAATGGGACCTTCGTCAGTCTTTGCCGAACGATATCCGAATGATACCAGACGAAAACTTTTTTCTTATGTCCAAAAAACCAGTACGCGACAAAAGCGAGCGGAAACGGCTGATGCAGGATGATCACGTCCGCGTCTGCCGCCAGCTTTCGGAACAGACGGAAAAAATCCAGAGATATCGGCATGCCGGATACGATTCCCCAGCTTCCCGCCCGATATGTCGACACGCCGTTCACCATATCGAGCTTTCGTTTGCCGCGCGGCTGACAAACAAGATTCGTCACCGTCACGCCATTCCTGCCGTTAAAATGTTCCGCGATATCCTGCGCCACCGTCTCCACGCCGCCGATCCACGGTGCATAAAGTTTATTGACCTGAAGAATACGCATAGTTATGTTGTTCCATTTTACCACGCCGAGCTTACCGCGTCAGTCCCTTCCTTTTTTGTCGTTCCCGCGCAGGCGGGAACCCAGACGCCTTTTGTCATTCCAAACCTACGAGGAACCTCTTTTTTTTGCGCCCGCGTGGACCCTGCGGGATTCGAACCCGCATCGTCGGGTTGGTAAAACCGACATCCTACCGTTAGACGAAGAGCCCATATCACGCGGGCTCAAAAACTATAGCAATGCCAGATTAAAAATATCTTAAACAAAAACAGCCCCCGGGGAGCCGTTCTTGCACCAACCCGACGATATTCATCCCGCGATCGCAGGATGTCGGTCTTCATAAGACATCGTACCCCCACAACCGACGAAGTCAAATCCGATTTAATGATTTTTTAATCTCTCTTTTCTTCTGTCGTTCCCGTGCAAACGGGAATCCAGGACAAATAATTCATTTCTTCCATCGTCCCCGTCCCTCGACGGACTCGGGATAAACTCCGGCGAGGGTCCATGCTTCAAATCTCTCTTTACACCTTCCTGCTTTTTGACGCCGCATCATGCAATACCGCCATTAGCCGTTCCGCCGACTTGTCCCAGGAAAATCGTTTTACATTTTCATTACCAAGCCGGATAAGCTTTTCCCTTAAAGAAGAATCGGACATCAATGACTCCATCGCACGGGCAATATCTTTGTAATCATAAGGATCGACATATAAAGCCCCCTCACCCCCAACTCCCGGCAGTGAAGATATGTTTGAGGTAATAACCGGTACCCCAAGTGATTGCGCCTCAACCACCGGCGTTCCAAAACCCTCATAAAGACTAGGAAAGACAAGTCCAATCGAGCCGCGATAAAGCGCCACTTTTTCAATGTCTGAGATGAAACCAGTTTCCACAACAGAACGTGCAATGTTGATGTGTTTTACATAATCCGCAATATCAAAAAAACTTCGATCAATCTTTCCCGCTAACACCAACTGGGCATCCGGATGCCTTTTAATGATTTCGAACAAAGCGTCAAGAATACGCTTGATATTCTTGCGCGGACGGGTGTTGCCGACATAGAAGAAATAATCCTTGCCGATTTTCCATTTTGCAATTGCCTTAAGGACATCCTCACCATGCGGCGTGGGCAAAACGGGAACGGCAGGAGAAACCACGGTGATATTCTTTGGCGAAATACCGTACACTTCCGAAACTTCAGAACGAGAAAAATCTGATACCGTCACAACGCCTAAAGATCTCCACCTTATAAAAAAGCGCACCACCAAAAGATAAAATTTCGTGAAAATGCTACGGGACTCCTCCTTGAATCGGGCATCTGCGCAATCATGCACTGTTGCTATCTTTCGTCTATACCATAATGGGACCGCCACAGATGGGCACCATAAAATGTCTATGGTGTTCTTTCGGCAAGCTCGCGGAAGCCACCATTGCTGAAATAACATCAATTGTATGGATGTTATTTCCCCTCGCGGTATCTCAACAAATACAACATTCTCTGCCGCTAAGGAAGAAAACATTTCGCGAGACTTTCTGTTTACAAAAAGAAAAAATCTATCGCTCGGACTTTGTTTAATAGCCGAGCCGAGAATGTTCAGGATAAAAACCTCGATCCCTTGCAAATCGGTATATTGAAGAAGATTCACACCGATATTCATTTTTTAATTTCCTAACTCTGTTTTTATATTCAACAAATCAAAACATATATGGAGCACTAAATTCATACTATCTCTATCCGAGGAAGTGGAAATATAAGTTTTCCACCAGCTTTGCAAAATTCCTTTTCTCTCTCGATAATATTATCCCGGAAATGCCAGGGCAGAATCATAAAGTAATCAGGCTTCATTGCCTTCGCATCGGCCTCGGAAATGATCGGGATCATCGTTCCTGGTGTATATCGCCCAAATTTATATTCATTCACGTCCGCAATAAAAGGAATATCTTCTTTGGTTATGCCGCAATACTGAAGGATCACGTTTCCCTTCGTTGAAGCCCCGTAACCGAAGATCTTTTTGCCCTCTCCTTTTATTTTTCCGATCAAGGCCAATAGATCTTTCTTGTGCGCTTCCGTCTTTTTCTTGAATTGTTCATAAATCTCGAGGTCATAGAATCCTCCGTCACTTTCCTCTTTCAAAACCTTATCAATTTCTCCGGTTGCTTCCTGATAGGCAGAATCTTTCTTTGCCAGCGTCAAGGCAAAACTAGCTCCATTAATTCTGTTAAATTCTATATCGATTATCTTTAAATTAGACCTGTCGGCCATCCATTTGAATTGCTGAAGCGCATAGAATTCCAAATGTTCATGGCAAATCGTATCATAAGAAACATTCTTTATCATTTCCGGCATATAGCTCTGCTCGACAACCCAAATACCATTATCATCCAAGACGCTTTCTATCTCCTTCATGATCGCCAACGGATGGGGCAGATCATAGAACATGGCGATCGATGTAACAACTTTTGCTTTTTTGTCTCCCCGCTTTTCCTTCACGATCCGCTCAGAGAAAAAATCGGCGACCGTTTCGATATAATCCGGATAAAACTCTCTGAATTTTTTCGACGTAGGATCAATCCCCAATAGATCAAGATTTTTATTCTGATATGAAGAAAGCAAGGTCCCATCATTGCTCGCAATATCAATGACCAGATCTGAATCGGAAAGCGAAAGACGACCCTCTATCTTCTTCACTATATCCGCAAGATGAACGACCATGGATCTGTTTAAGCCCGACCGATAACCATAGTTATCGCCATACAATTTCTCCATCTGATAATCATGCCTCAACTGAACCAACCCACACGAGTTATCGCCGAAACATTTTACCAGTTCGAGCGGCCCCTTTTCGATATCTTCCCCTTGCTTCGGAAAAACTCCGGTCAACGCCTGCTCCCCTAAATCGATGATCGAAACCAAATTTTTATTCCCGCAGATCCGGCACTCTTCGATTTCTTGATACAACATAGATTTTATTGATATGGCTTTTCTATATATTACCTAAATAAACACCAAACTTCCACAATCATTTTTCGCTCAGAGCGGCCATGCGGCGAGCCCTTTCGTCGCGACGATGCTGAAGCAGAAAATCAAATACAGGGGCAATGATCCCTATGGGAAAAATTGCAATCATCAAAGCCTCCAATTTCCATAAAGGATTCGTCTTCAATTTTGAAAGATAAAGACGGTATGATCGCATATTATAACCTCCTATCCGACGCTGAATGACAAGATTTCTTAATTTTCTCCAAGGCTCCCTGTCCACAATTTTCTGCTTAGCCGCGGAAGAAATTTCGCTAAATGACCAAATAAGCTTAGGCCAATTGAACATCCAGATACCAAAACTACGAGGGGTCCACTGGGAATTCCCTAAACGAATAGTGATATACGGATAAGCAATGACAAAAATTGGTGTCGTTATCTTTTTTTGAAAAATAACACCGACATGAACGAACTCCGTTCCAAAATACGGTGTTCGATCACGCCCCAACCAAACACTGCGGCGGATCACGACAGAACCAATAAACGAAAGATGTTTCGTGGCGTCGATGAAGAATTGATCGAGATCACTGGAACCATATGCTTTATTTTCTCGCACGAGAATGCGCCGACCCTCAACAATAGTTGATAAATTAACGTCCCGCTCTTCGCCATTCACAACCACCAAATCATATCCTTCGGCAATGGCTTTTTTTACAGCGGCGATTGCGCCGGGCTTCAGTAGATCATCATCAGTAAAAAGCCAGCAAAATTCACCACGAGCCAGCTCGACCGATTTATCATAATCCTGATCAACGCCCCCCTTCGCCGCCAAACGAACGTAACGGATACGTGCATCTTTACTGGCAAAACCCTCTAAAACCTCTTGGGTTTTATCGGTCGAAGCACCATCTACCACTAATAATTCAACGTCGTCTTCCAACTGAGGAATGATACTGTTCAATGTCTCGCCGATATAATCAGCGCGATTATAAGTAGCTATACAAATGGATAAAAGAGGCCTACTCATTTTCTATATCACGAATTTATTCTTTGTTTTCTTTTCTCACTACAAGCGTCGCAAAAGTATATTGATATTTTCCTAAGAAAGTGAAATCTGGGTTTGGACAGTCCCATTGTGGTTCATCTACCACACTACAATTCCGCATTAATGGTAATAAACGATTTCTTAAATCTTGCTGTGTATAAAGTCTCACATCAACATCCGGCTTAAGATCACCCAGCATCCATCCTTCTTTATAATCACACGTCATAACGAATATCCCGCCAGGGGCCAGCAAGTCATCGACGCATTTTATAAACGACTCGTCACTCGGATCATGCTCGATAACCGAAGTTGAAAAAATAATGTCATAAGAATTCTTAATGGTAGATGGCTTTGTGACATATTCCTGCAAAGAATAGTTCAACATCGGATCGATCTCCTCGACTTTAAACCCCATTTTTATCAAACTCATCGAAGCGGTATCTTCATAACTACCGACACGCAACACTTTTGGATTTTTATAATGAGGGGCATAACGCTGTACCGTATCAAATACGAATGCTTGTTGAACATTTGCTTCCGGAATTTTTTTAGCAATAGTTTTTGGAACCAATTCTGTTATCTTATCAATTGCTGGTTTATATAACTCACGCGCCCTATTGTCTAAAATACAATTCAAAGAAACGCCATCAGGAATTTGTATCGGATAATATGGCTTAACGTCTATCGCACTCATGTCATCTTTCGCTATGTCTTTTGAATCTCTCAGCCAAGTAGATGCCCTATCTGGTTGCAAGAGAAATCTTTTCCACCTTGAATATAAACTCCTGGTGAAGCTTCTTTTGGGTCTTGATGACTGCTGTTGTTTTGTAAAGATCGAATCCAAAATTCTTTCATAATCCCATAAAAGATTGTCTCCACTCCATTCATTGAAATGCCTTTGTAACGGCTCGAAGCCATTTTTAATTATGGTTCGTAGGTCATTCCGCGTAACACATATCGAAGGTTCTACGTCGAGAATGTGTCGAAACATTACACTGTCAGATATGGCAATGGGTCTTTGAACCGCCATTGCCATGTCAATAACACTAGATAATCCCCGATCATTCATGTCTTCATATAAAAAGACATTAACAGTATTTTTTGCCAGAAAATCTAATATGCCTTTGTTGTCCAGAAAATCATGGGTAACAACCAACTCGATACCCGGTTTGGTTATTGCCGCTCTACACCTGTCTGCAATATCTTTCGCATTACTACCATTCTTATCGCCAAAATCCGCCGCTGGAATATTGAATCTTATAATGGCTTCATCGAATTCTTGCTGGACCAGCTGCACAATCTTTTCAAAACCTTTCCCCGGGGTGGCAAAACCAAAACTACCAACAGTAGT
>CAJAQL010000037.1 GCA_903944135.1 uncultured Parcubacteria group bacterium | reverse complement strand
TACGATCGCGACAACCTCCATTCAAACGGCGGTTGATGCGACCTCGACCGGTCCGCTCACGAACTGGGCGACCATCACCGAGGATGAGACCAACACGAGCACGAGCACGGCTTCATCCACGATCACGGTGGAGAATCCGGCAGCTTGTGTCGGCGGTTCCTGCTATGATATCAGCGTTACGAAGATCGCGAGCGATCCGAATCCGGCGGGCAATGAAGCGATAACTTATACGATCACGGTTTCGAATTCCGGATCGACAGAAGCGGACTTACTGCATGTTACCGATTCCTTGCCGAATGTCCTGACGCTCTCTGCCACGCAATCCGTGACAGAGTCACAGGGAACCGTGACGAATGGAGGAACGCTTGATTGGGCTGTCGGCAGTCTTGTTCCGGGTGCCTCGGCGACACTCAAGATCCCGGTAGTGGTAAATGCGCTTGCAGACGGGACGAATGTTCTGAATGTAGCTAAAACTTATACCGAACTTCTTGGATCGAATGTCATTTTGTCGGCAGCGACATCGACTATCGCGGTCCAGGCCGCCCCGGTCACGCCAGTAACTCCTTCCTGCACCGGCAATTGCAGCGGTGGGGGAGGTGGCGGCGGCGGTGGTGGAACGGCAACCGGAGGAGGTGGAGGGTCTGCTTATGAAATATCCATTGATGGTGGTGCGGCAACGACTGCGACCACGAGCGCGATGCTTTCGCTTTATGGAACCGACGCGTATCAAATGGAGCTTTCGAACAGCACCAACTTCGGGAGTTCGACGTGGCAGCTTTATGCCACGACGCTTCCCTGGATGCTTACCTCCGGCGGCGGAGAAAAGACCGTCTATGTGAAATACCGGGATATCTCAAAGAACTATCTCGGCAGTGCGCAGGATTCGATCGATCTTGTCCAGGGACAGGTCCTTGGCGCATCAACATCGAGCTGCGGTATGTATCTCGATAAATACATCAAGCTTGGTGCGGATAACGATTTGTTCGAAGTGAAGAAACTGCAGGTCTTTCTGAACTATGACCTCGGTCTCGATCTTCCGGTTACGGGCACGTATGATGCGACGACGTACAATGCCGTCGAGCAATTCCAGCTGAAGTACAATATCGGTGTTCTGTCTCCGTGGGTTCCGTATGGACTCGTGAGCGATACGACGCCGACCGGCTATGTCTATAAAACGACACGGCGGATGATCAACTTGATCATGTGTCCTTCGCTTGATCTTCCTATGCCGCCCTTGAGCAAAGAAGGCTAGTATGCGTGTTCGGTGAATACAAAACGGCTCCGCTAATGGCGGAGCCGTTTTGTATTCCGGGAAATTTATCGAAGGAGAACTTCGGCAAACCTGTTCGTCGTTCCGATAATCTCCGGCTGGAATCCGGAAGGAAATTTGGATATTGCCGTGTTTTCCACAAAGAGAATGTGGTAAAATACATTTATTGAACAGTACCATATGGCTATTGACATTTTATTTAAATAGTGTATTAATAAAAACAAATGAAACCATTCAAAGAGGGTGGTGGGAACAATAAACAGGGCAGCGAGCATGAGCCGAGCATTGAGACGTTACTCGCTCGATCGAGAATTCCTGAACTATATTGGACTTCTGTTCGTGGCCTTATTGATCTTTCTCCTGCCGATAGAAAATCGAGAATGAACGAAATGGCGGGAATCAACGCCGATTTTGCGGAAACGGAAATGAAAAACAGCATTCAATCCTTCCTTTCCGAATACGAGAGGGAATTTCCCCGCCGCGAAATGCCACAGGAAAACATTGATGCGCAAAGTCCGGGCGAATCTGCGATTTACAAAGAAGAACCGGATCGCGCCGAGGCTCGGCCAGTTTCTGAGGGGCTCGCAGTGGATGAGGTAATTTCCAGTAAAGCAGAACTTCCCGCGAAAGCTGTTCCCGATGCTCAGCCGAAGGAAAAATCACCCAACGAACAGAGAGCGGAATTTTTAATGGCCAAATACGAACGATGGGCATCTCTTTTTCGGAAAGTGGATATTTCAGAGAGGCTGATGAACGAGGTGGTCAAGGGGACGTTTAATGAGGATGCTATTTTTCAAAATGTAGACGAACTTGTTTCTTTGCTTGAAGGCAACAAGGAACTGCCGCTCAAAAAATATCGGCTTTTTATCCATCAATATGAAGAAGCCACGTTAGTTGATAAGAATGACAATATCCAGCTTTCGGTGCCGGATCTTATAAAGAACGGCCCCGATGCGACCGCGGAGTCGCTTGTCGAAAAGATCCGCAAGCAGGAGAATATCGTCGTTCCCGAAGCCATGCCGTCCATTCCTGCGGTCGAGGAAAAGCCGTTAGAAAATGTTGAAGTCGAAAAGCCGCAGCCTGCCGCAGAATCAGAACCGACCGAGACGCGCGAGCCGGAGGGGCACGAAAAACCGGAAAAACCTGAGGCGCGGCAGGAATCTCCGAAAATAGAGGATACCGAGGACCATTCGGATCCTTTGGAGGGATTGCGTCGTTTTGCACTGCTTGAAGAACAGCCGGAGTGGCGCGAAAGAGTTGCCAAGACCGCTTCGCGGCTTGCGGAGCGTTTCGGCATTAAAGATATGGTTGATTCGGTAAAGATGGCATATAGCGATGGACTCGCCGATTGGCATACGAGCCAAGCGGTCGATCTAAAAGGAAAGCTGGAAGATAGACGAGGTAAGATAAACGGTCTTGAAGAAGATCGGCATCATCTCGAAGATCAGATCAGGAAATTCAGGGAAGAAGGCGAGGTGAGCGAATCTGCACTTATGCGCATCGAAAAAGATCGCGCCGAAACCGAAAAAAAGATCGAAAGCAATAGAAATGTAGCCGATCAACTGCAATCAAGGCTGGAATATCGCAATAATCAACGTTCGCGATATGAAAATCGCCGAAACGAGGTATGTCGTGGCTATATGGGTCGCGTCACGGAACGGCTTAATCCCTTTGAGGAACGGCTTGCAGACCTGAAGCTGACACGGGGACAGTTGAATGAAGAGATCAGCCATCATCAGAAATTACTTGGCATACATGAGGCAAAGATCGCAAAAATAAAAGCATTGGTGGATGCGGAAAAATTTTCATCCGTTCGGCGGGCGTGTCGAGAAGCTATCAGGCAGACTGAAAATGAAGCAAAGGATATTGCCCGGGAAATTTCCGCACGCGAGAAGGATCGAGGAAGGATCGATAAGAGGATAATGAAGCAGGATAAGAAAGCAAACCCTTTGCGCG
>CAJAQL010000036.1 GCA_903944135.1 uncultured Parcubacteria group bacterium | reverse complement strand
CTCGCCAAATCCCTTAAGAACCGCATCGACATCTTTCCCTGAAGCCTTATCGAGCACCACAAAATAAGGATAGATGGTCTTAATATTGGCGAGCTCTTTCGGGATCGGCGCACCAAGGCTAAAAAGATAGCTTAACGCCGGAGAAAGTTTCTTTTCATAATATGAAGTGAGCGAAGCGATGTCATCGGCCAAAGTCGACGTATTTTCCTTCTGCAACACCACAAGACCATCTTCGTAGATCTTCACGAGAATACCCGAATTGCTCCGTATCTCGATCCTGTCGAGGCGCGCAACTTCCATGCGAACCGACGCAACATCCATCGCGTTCCGCAAAGCTTTCATTCTTTCCTCGCTGAGCTTCAGGGGAGAGCGTACGCCCTGCAAAAAATCGTAGATCTCCGACAAATGCAGCATCGTTCTCTGAAACCATCCTCCGACATAAATATGGTTCATCTTGCTCATTTTGCGTCATTCACGATCCCCCGTTTTTGAAGTTCAGGATAGAGCTTTCCGGCCAAAGCATCATGAAATGCATCCTGCACAAAATAGGGCGATCTCTCCGATTCGGACATCGCCGTGGCGATCCCTTTGCGGAGCGCGACATCGCAGAGATATTCAATCTCAAGTTTCACTTCCACAGGAGCATCCTTGGCGTAATCGGGCAATGGATCCTGCGAAGCATCGGATTGCGGCGCCGAGGGCGCCGCAGGCGCAGGTATCTTGTTCTGGCTTCCCTGCAAATTCGGAAAAACGCGGATCGCCTCTTTCACGAGTTGGCGTTCGCTCCTTGTTTCGGCGGTCGGCCGCTGACGCTCAAGTCTTATCTGGTCGGCAAGCCGCTGCATATCGGCTTCGAGATTCTTATATTCAAATGAAGATTCTTCGGGCATTGAGTTGTTAATTTTATTATCTCTTCGGAGGCGATATGTCCCAACGACCGCCGGGATCCTGTCCTTCAACGGAACGACAATCAGTGAATATGTTAAAATTATTCCATGAACCGCACTACAAAGATCTGGCTGCTGTTTTCGGGAATCATTATCTTCGCTGCATTTCTTAGATTATACCATATCACGACGACGCCCACCGGCCTCTATCCTGATGAAGCGATGGATGGCAACAATGCGCTTGAGGTCATCCAGACGGGGCATTTCAAAGTCTTCTACACCGAAGACAACGGCCGCGAAGGACTTTACGTCAACACGCTGGTCTTTTTCATTGAAGCATTCGGTAATAAGCCATGGGTCATCCGCCTTCCTGCGGCGCTCACCGGCATCCTCACGGTCGCCGGCATGTATTTTCTCGGCACTGAGCTCTTTGGCGCGGAAACCGGGCTTCTCGCCGCATTCCTGCTGGCCGCCTGTTTCTGGCACATCGATCTCTCCCGTGTGGGATTCCGCGCCATCATGGCACCGCTCTGCCTCATCTGGACGCTCTATTTCCTCCTTAAATCATTCCGCTCAAAGAAAGAACTGCGCGCATATATTTTCGCTATCATTGGCGGCATTATTTTCGGTGCAGGATTTTATACCTATATCGCCTATCGCGTAACCCCGCTCCTTCTCCTGCTCTTTATCCCGTTTTTCAGGAAATGTCCGGATTTCTGGAAACGTACCGGGATTTTTGTCGTGGCGACATTTCTCGTCGCACTCCCCCTTGGCCTGTACTTCCTGCATAATCCCGGCGACTTCTTTGGCAGGACGGCCCAGATCTCGGTCACGAACGCAAAAAATCCTCTGGCCGAATTCGCGCTGAACGCCGGAAAAACGTTCGCGATGTTCAATTTCAGAGGTGACGGAAATTGGCGGCAGAATATCGCCGGAGCACCCGAGCTTTTCCTTCCGGTCGGTCTGCTTTTCTTGCTCGGCATCATACTTGCGATCATAAGCCTCTCACGAAGCGCAAGAAAAAAGAAGGAAGAAGGAATAGCAGAGAATGAAACCAAGAATCCTTCCTTGCTCCTTCCTGTGTTTTCCGTTCTTCTTCTCTTTGCCTGGTTCATCCTCGCGATACTTCCCGCTGCGGCATCCGACGAAGGGATTCCGCACGCCCTGCGCTCGATCCTCACGCTTCCTCCGGCGATATTCTTCGCGGCGCTTGCGGGGATCTGGTCATATCGCATCCTTCGCGACAATGGATTCAAAAAAACCGCACTTACGTTCGCCATAATCTTCATTGCCGTCGTCGGCATCAACGCCTATACGAGCTATTTCATCGTCTGGGCGAAAGATCCGAACGTCTATTGGGCCTTCAATGAAAATTATGTCGAAACCGGAAACGCCATGAACGCCCTGCCGCAAAGCACGCAGAAATACGTGATCGTCACCGCTGGCGGTGTTCCCGCGCGCGGCATCCCCGTCCCCGCCGAAACCGTCATGTTCGTAACGAATTCGTTCACGACATCGACGCAGATCGCGAACCATATTACTTATCTCTTACCGAACCAAACCAGCACGATCCCCGTCGGAACCCCGACCGACACGATCTTTTACGTAAATTAAGCAATCGCTAAGCGATTGCTTATCCCGACGGAAGTCGGAATCCAGAAAATTCCAGGTCCCCCGGAGTTTATCCCGAATCTTTCGAGAGACGGGAACGATAAACCTTTTGTGCCATAGTCCCGGAAGCGGGATCGTCCGTGCTTTTAGGAAACAGAACGAGAGGCACGGATTATCTGCCTCCGCGGATAATGACAAGAGAAAAAGATTCCTCGCGAAGTTCGGAATGACAGAACATACGAAATGTGGATGGTATAAAAAATCATCCCGCGGTCTGCGGGATGATTTTTTATTAAACCTTTACGATCTCGACTTCAGTGAACGGCTGGCGATGACCCTTTTTCTTCTTGTAGCGGACCTTCGAATGATACCTGAAAACGAGCTTCGTATCTTCCTTCGCCTGGCGGAGAACCTTGCCTTCCACTTTCGCACCGGCAACATGCGGCATGCCGATCTTCACCTCATCACCATTTGCCTGTAAGAGCACCTTATCAAACACAATAATACCGTCCTTTTCCGCGGGAAGTTTCTCTACTCTCAATTTTTGGCCAACGGAAACCTTGTACTGTTTTCCGCCGGTTGCAATAACAGCAAATTCTTTGGTCATATTTTTGAACCTGGATTCCCGTTTTCACGGGAACGAGACAATTTAGTTTACAGAGATTATAGCCGCAAAAGCCATAAAAAGCAAGATGGCAAAAACCAAGGTGAGAACAGCGGTCAATTTCCCGAAAAGCAGGCTCCGTTTTTCGAGCGCCATCGCCAAAAATCCATTGATAACAACGATCGTCATACCAAAGATTCCTGCGAATACGATAATACCCATACCGCCGACGACCGTGATCCCCCGCAGTTCATCGAAATGCAGAATGAGCGGCTTGCTCGCTTTTTGAAGTGCCACCATTGCCCAGACAAAACCAGCCACCACGAAAACTGCGGATGCCGCAAGGAGACTGCTCACCAATTTATATTTTTTTATTTCCTCGAGCATGAGAATTTACGAACGATTCGTGCTTTATAAAATTATTGGAAGCACGGGTTCCACCTTCGCGGATAATGACAAAAAGAAAGGTATCTTACGCAACTCGACATGACAATGATTTTTTATTGTTTGCTTTTTCCTCTCAATATCTTCGCCGCTTCATCCGGATCGGTCACATTGATGTAAATCCCCGTTGAGAACTCCAATCCGCCGAGATAGGAAAGATTCGGCAATATCTCCGCATGCCAATGGTGATACGGATGATCGCCGCCCGCGAACGGCGCATCATGGATGAAAAAGTTCAGATCAGGATCACCGGCATATTTCCGCAACCGCCGCAGTGACGATTGTATGAGCGATGCGACATCCGCGATCACCGCACGAGGCGTATCCTCGAACCGGGGGAAATGTTTTTTCGGGGTCACCCTCACTTCAAACGGACGCTTCGAGGCATAGGGCGCAAGCGCGATCGCGTTGCGGTTTTCCTCGATGATCCGCGTCTTCTTTTTGCGTTCCTCGCGGAGCAGATCGCACCGTAAACAGCGATGATGCTTGTTGAAATATACCCTCGCGCCATGAAGCGACTGGACGATATGCGGCGGCACGAAGGGAGTCGCCATGATCTGATAGTGCGGATGCCAGATCGATGCGCCGACCGACGGTCCATAGTTCAAAAATGCCACGGCATAGGCGCTGCAACCATCTTTTGCAGTGCGATACCGTTCTTGGAATACTGCAAACAACTGCGTGGCCGTATCGCGATCAAGGTCAGCGAAGGTCTTCTTATGATCGCGCGTGATGACGAGCTCATGAACGCCGATGCCGGTCTTTGCTTCATAAAAACCATCGCGAAAATCAACGGCACACGCTTCGCCATGGACAAGCGCGGGATATTTGTTGGGAATGACGGCGATCTTCCATTTTTTCGCAGTCGGCCACGCTTCAAGGATAACGCCATTTCCCGCAAATCCGATATCTTCGAACGGACATGTCTCTTTTGGCAACGGCACGCGCGCAGAAACGGCGTTATGCAATTCATGCGGCCGCGTAGCGCGTCCCGGAGAGAGAATAATCCAATCACCGGAAAATGAATCTTGGCGAAGTTCTGGCATGGGATTTTGTTTTAAGACATTATAACACTAGAACCTATCTCAAAAATAGTAACACGGATATTTCGGGATTGGTTCTATTTCTTCATCCGATTTTCATAGTACCAGTTCAGAACATCGCCGGCGACCGGAACGGCATTCAGGCTCCCCTGCCGCGAGTTCTCAATAAGGATCAAGATGGCGATCTGCGGATTGTCGCATGGCGCATAGCCGACAAACAGCGCGTTTTCCTGGGTGTTGTTCTCCACCTGCGCGGATCCGGTCTTCGCACAAACCGAGAACGGAAGATTGTGCAGCGTATAAGAAGTTCCCTTTGGTGATGTGACGCCCTCGCGCATCCCTTCCTGCACCTGCTTAATCTCCGGCGCTAGCGATGTCAAATCTTCCGCGACGGCCGGCGTCGAGCTTGCGTTCAAGAACGGGCGATAAATGTCACCGCCGTTCGCAATGGCATCGATATAATCAAGAAGCTGGATCGGCGTAACCAGGAGATCTCCCTGTCCGATCGAAACGTTATAGGTATCGCCCAACAGCCATGGCGTCCCGGAATGCTGCTGCTTCCATGCGGGTGTCGGGAGGAATCCGGAACCTTCGCCCGGCATATCAATACCCGTCGGCTTGCCGAAACCAAATTTTTGCCACCACGTGCGCAGCCGATCGATGCCAAGTCCGGAAATGCCATAATCGCTCGGATCGTTCAGAAGCGGCGTACTTCGCGGCGGCGACCCGCCGCCCACGACATAAAAGTAGACATCCGACGATTGCGCCAGCGCTGAAGCAAGATTAACGGAACCTTGGTATTGCCAGTCGAGATGTTTGGACGGCGCCGCGGCATTATACGGATTCGGTACCAGAAGATACCCCAGGGAATAGATCTCGCGCGTCGAATCGATCACCCCTTCGGCAAGCGCCGCGACGCCGTCAAGCGGCTTGATCGTAGAGCCTGGATTGTAATTGCCGCTAACCGCACTATTGAAAAGCGGCCTATCGGGCGACGTGAGAAGTGCACGGATCGTCGCATCCTGCCCCGTCTCGGAGAAAACGTTATTATCGTAGCCGGGCAAATTGATCAGGGACAATACGGCGCCGGTCTGCGGGTCCATCGCAATGCCCAAACCGATCGGGCGTCCGAGAGATGCAAGCTGGTTCGACAGAGCATTATAAAAATAAGTCTGCAGACCTCCGTCGATCGTGAGCGTAAGTGGCGCGCCGATCTGCGGCACCGACTGTTGCTTTTCACCGAGCGCCTGTCCTTGCGCATTCGCATAGGTCACCGCGACGCCCGGCGTGCCGCGCAAGTTCTTGTCATAGAAATCCTCAATCCCTGTTTTACCGATGACATCCTGATTTTTCAAGCTCGAATCCTTTGCAATATCATCCGCCGTGACGCGGCCGGCATATCCTATGACCGAAGAAAAAACAGGCCCATTCGGATAGACACGCGCAAAATCGCTTTTGAGATCTATTGCTTTTAGATCAAGCGCTTGTAAATTAACTATCTCGCTCTGGCCGAGACCGTCCGCAAGCACTACGGGCGACGCAAAATCATTGTCCTTGGCCGCGGAAACAAGCGACCATACGTCGTCCGGAGATATCCCGAGAACGTTCTGGATGGCGGAGAGCGTAGCCGATTGCTGATCCTCATTTTCCAAAAAGGTCCTCACGTCAAGCAAGGCGCTGAACGCCGCTTTATTGTCCGCCAGCACGTCACCCTCTTTGTCATAGATGATGCCGCGGGGCGCAGGCGTTTCATTTTCCTGCGCGACATTCCTTTCGGCGCGCGCCGCATAATACGTATGATTAAAACCGAGAAAGATAATCCTTCCCGCTATCATAAGAACCATCACGCCAACCACGATTGCCAAATAGCGCATCGGGCGATTACCGATCGAAACTTCGGCAACGTCAAGATCGCGCCGCCAATCGTCGCTTAAAGCGTCCTCGAAAGCGATGTCTTCATCGTGCCACTTCATCGAACATCAGCATAGCACACGAGGAAATACCTTGTCATTCCTTGAATCACCGAGATACGATCTCGATCCTGTAACGGGATGAATGATCGACCATACTCGCTTCACTCATTAAAGCGAACCATAATATTTTCTGTCATCGTCTCCGAAGAGAGACGACCCATGCTTCCGATCTTTTTATATAAAGCACTGGATCCCCGCCTCCGCGGGGATGACAGAAAATGAACGCCATTGAGTGCGTTCATTCTCTGTCACTTTCCTGCAGCGGACTTAAAAATCGAGTTCAGCCAATCGACGGCATTTTTCGCAAGATCCAAAATCCACACAACAAGTCCGAAAATGAAATTGACGATAAGCGCGATATGAAAATGGGTGACGCTATAAAACCATGCATCGAATTGCGCGAAAAGATTCTGAGTGATCGACGTGATATTTCCGAAACTTTTCGAAACATCGGTCGGTAAAACCGGTGCACCGGTGGATTCGGCACCATATGCCATGATCATCTGAAACCATTGTGAGATCCCGTTCAGATTATCGGAAAACCATGACGGAGCTTCCGGTAAAGATGATGTGCTCGACATCGCTTGCTGAGCCTGACTCACATATCCGGAAACCGTCCCGGTGGTGATCGGTGGTGCGTTTCCTGTCGTACCCAACGCATAAGCCCCTGCGGTACGGGAAAAAACGATGCAACTTAAAACTATCGCCCCACAGCACATCCCGATTTCGACAGAATGTTTTTTCAAGATTGTCATTGCTTTTATTATAACATTCCCGCTCGCGAAAAGCTGTCTGAAAAGTGGACAGCGGAGTTCCCTTTATGAGACTTGATGTTTTTCGCTTGGAACCGATGCGGAATCCTTTTGCGACCACTTCTCAGGCACATTTTTCAATGGCGACAGCGATACGCCGCAATGATTCTTCCTTCCCGAGCACCGACATGATCTCAACCGGATCCGGCGATGACGCCTGCCCGGAAAGCGCGACGCGGAGCGGCCATAAGATCTCGCCGCGGCTTCCCGAACCGACGACAGCCGCAAGTGTCTCACGCAGGAATACCTGATCAAAATGATCGGCGGACACCTCTTTGAGCGCTGTCTCCGCTTTTTTCAAGGCCGGTACCACCGTTTCAAGGGTTGTATTTTTCCATACCAAAAGAGATGCTGCGTATTCCGGAAGTTCGAAGAATAATCTTCCTGCCGCCGGAAAATCCTTGAGCGTACTTGCGCGTCCACGCACGACCCCGACCACTTTTTCGATCTTTTCCTTATCGGCGGCGATTTTTTCCGCCGCAAAGAACGGTTGCGCCGCGTGAGCAATCTCCGCATCGCTCATTTTTTTCAAATATTCCCGATTGAGCCAATCCAGCTTCTCCTGATTGAAGATCGCGCCGGCTTTCTGGACGCGCGTAATGTCGAACTCTCTGATAAGTTCCTCTGTCCCGAGGACATCCTGATCACCCTTCGGATGCCAGCCGAGAAAGGCGAGAAAATTCATCATGGCCTCAGGTAAATATCCATTGTTCCGATAATCGGAAAGCGCGGTATCCGCAAAACGCTTGGACATCTTGCTCCTATCGGGATTCAGGATAAGCGGCAAATGCGCATAGGTCGGTTCCGGAAATCCAAGCGCGCGCTGCATGAGGATCTGTTTCGGCGTGTTCGATACGTGATCCTCGCCGCGGATGACATGCGTAATCTCCATCAAGGCATCATCCACGACCACGGCGAAATTATAGAGCGGATTATCAAGATCCTTTGCGATGATCATGTCGCCAAAAAGAGAAGTATCGAACACCACCTTGCCGCGGATCATATCAGTGAACTCAACTTTCGTTTCAGGAACTTTGAATCGGATCACCTCGGGATTTTTTCCGGCTGGGGGTTCTTTCAGGTCACGGCAATGTCCGTTATATTTCGGCGGCAAGCCCTGCGCCGTGAGCGCCTGTTTCTGCGCTTCAATATCTTCCTTAGTGCAATAGCAATAATAAGCTTCGCCCTTATCTAAAAGTTCCTGCAAATACTTCCGATAGATCACTGTCCGCTCGCTCTGACGATAAGGCCCAAAATCGCCGCCTTTATCCGGTCCTTCATTCCAATCAATACCGAGCCAGCGAAGCCCCTCCGCAATCTCTTCCTCATATTCCTTTCGTGAACGTTCCTTATCGGTATCTTCGACGCGCAAAACAAAAGTAGCGTTGTGCTGGCGCGCAAACAACCAGTTGAAAAGTGCCGTGTGCGCCGTCCCCATATGGAGATGCCCTGTTGGACTTGGCGCCATCCGGACGCGAATAGGTTTTTCTATTTTTTCCGCCATATGGCGCTATTTTAGCACAAAAACGACCGTTTGAAAATGGCCAAATTCTTTTTTCTGTCGTTCCCGCGAAAGCGGGAACCCAGGATCGAGGTCGAACCTCGCAATGAGATTTGATCTCAAACTTTCTGGATCCCTGATATTCCTCATTTTGCCGCCGCTTCCAGAATACCATCCACGATCACCTCGGCGGAATTCGCGACAAAGAATTGTTTTGCGGCCGCGCTCATGGTTTTCTGAAGTTCGACGTTCGAAATGATCTTTCTCATTTCCGAAAGGAAAATACCCGGAAGGAAATTCGGTTCTTCGATCACGACACCGGCGCCATTTTTCGTGAAGTCATAGGCGTTCATCCGCTGGTGGCCATTCGATCCGCCGTGCGGAATAAGGATCGCGGGGACGCCGAACGCGGCGAGCTCGAACAGCGCCGTGCTCCCCGCGCGCGAGACCGCGAGGTCGGCCGCCGTAAGCGCGAGCGACATGTTCTTGTCATCAAGATAAGCCACGGCATCATATCGGTTCGCAAATGAAATCTCAAGCAGCGCGGCATCGGACAGGCGTTTCACTTCGGCAAAATTCAAAGGGCCGGCCTGATGCAATACTTGCGTCTCTTTCATGATCGGGGCAAGATTCTCCAGGATAAAGTTATTGATGTGTTCCGCGCCCTGTGAACCTCCGAGCACGAGGAGCAATGGCTTCGCGGGATCGAACCCGAGCGTCTCTTTTGCAAGCTCCTTCGTGGTTGGATTCGCGAAAAGCGCATGCCGCACGGGCACACCGGTCCGACTCGTGATGTTCGGGTCAAAGTATTTCGACGCCGCGTCAAAGCTCACAAATATCCGTTTTGCAAAAAAAGATGAAGCCACGTTCGTGAGGCCCGGCTTCGCATCGGAATCATGGACGACGACGGGTATCCGATAGAACCACCCCGCCAGAACCACCGGAAAAGCTCCCGTACCTCCCTTTGAAAAAATGACATCCGGCATGATGAAATACAGCTTCCAAAGCGCCTGAAAAAAACCGACGAAAAACTTCGGGACATCCGTAAAATTTTCAAGCGAGAGATAACGCCGGATCTTCCCCGCAACGACAAAGCTCACAGTGATGCCGGCATTCTTGAAAAGCGCCGCATACGTATCGTTCGGCCCCAAATAAGTAAGATCGAGCTGGAACTGCAACTTCGAAGCCCGGTCCCGAAGCGCTTCCGCAACGGCGATCAAGGGATAGGTGTGCCCTCCGCTCCCCCCGCCCGTAAGAACAACCCGAAAAGTTTGATCAGCCATGATGGAATAAAGTATCTTGATTTGATTATAGCATTGATTCAGAATTCGAGAATTCAGAAATAATTACTGCTAATTTTTAATTTCCATGCTATCTCAAAAAGAGACATTCGGATATCGCAAAGGATCTTCTGGCGAACGGCGAGAATCTCCGACAAAGAAACAGCAGCGCTCTTTCGAGGAAGAATTCTCGCCATGGAGCCGAAAATAACCGCGAGGCCCGGATGGATATTTTTGAGATAGGTTCTATGCATTCTTTGCTACATTCGCAGCGATGCCGCTCATCGTAAGAAATGCGGCGAGGGCCGTGCCGCCATAGCTCACGAAGGGCAGCGGAACCCCTGTGAGCGGGATCACGCCCGCCGTCGATGCGATGTTCACGAACGCCTGGAACGATATCACCGTCCCGATCCCGATAAGCAACAGGGATCCGAAACGATCACCTATATGACGCGCGTCCCAAAAAAGCCTTAGGGCAAAAAGGCAAAAAAGGATCACGAGCGTTGTCGTTCCGGCAAAACCAAGCTCCTCGCCGATCACGGCAAAAATAGAATCGTCGATCGCCATCGGAAGGCTCGCCTTGGTCGTTGACCGGCCATAGCCCACGCCCCATAATCCGCCGGAACCGATCGCGATCAAAGCCTGGTTCACCTGATAGTTCTGCCCCTGGGTATCCGCGCTCTGGTTCAAAAATCCAAGAATTCTGGCGCGGCGATACGGCGTCACATAAACCACGGCGGCAATGATGAATATTGCAAGCAGAATGATACCGACCAGATATCGTTTCGGCGCACCGCTTACGAAATAAACGACCAATCCCGACCCAAGAAGGATCGCAACCGTGCTCGTCGCCGGTTGCAGGATCAAAAGTCCGGCAATGACACCTGAAACAATAAGAAAAGGGATAAGGCCTCTCCGTATGTCATGATCACGCTTCATCCGCGCATTGCTGAGCCATGCCGCAACGTAAAGTATGTAGATCAGCTTCACGAGTTCCGCCGGCTGAAATTGAACAGGACCGAACTTCAACCAGCGATTCGTGCTGTTGATCTCGGTGCCGAAATGCGTAAAGACAAGCCCCAGACAGATGATACCAAGGATAAGCAAAGGGAGCGCGACTTTTTTCCAACGCTCATAAGGAACGAAATAACCGATAAGAAATCCAACGATGCCGGGCAGAAGGCCATATAGCAACTGGTGTTTCAGATAGAAATAGCTGTCATTGAACTGCGATTGGCCGAGGGCCGACGACGCGGAAGAAAGCATAGCGAGACCGAACACGACCAATGCAAAAAGAATTGCGAGAAAAAAATAATCCGGCTGTCCCCTTTTTTTAATTGATGCATTTCCCATGATTATCTTTTTGCGGCGTGACGGAGCGCCCTGCCGGAGAATACGTTCTGAAATTCGCCGTTCAGGACCGCCACCCTGCCGTTCACGATCGTGAATTTGAACTCTCCGTTCTTAAAACAGACAAGGTCGGCGAAGTTTCCTTCCTTCACTTCACCGCGAAGCGCAAGGCCGAATTCGCGCGCCGGATCGCGGGTAATCTTTCCGATGGCATCCTGCATAGACAAAAGGCCGTGATCGGCGAGCGAGAGAAACGCCGCGAAGGTCGATGTCGTACGTTCCGTTTTCAACTGTTTTCGCCCCTTCATTGCGCCGAAGCTCGGCGCATCCGAAGCGATGAAGCTGCGCGGATCGGCAAGCGCGCGGCGGGCAATGTCCTCGTCAATAACCTTTGCAAGAATGATCCCGCGAAGATGCGTTTCCTTCATGAACCGAAGCATGATCTCGCGCACATCGGCGATACCGTAAATATCCCCTATTTCCTTCAGGGATTTCCCGACGAGAAAATCATTCCCGGGCGCCTGGACAATGAGAGTAAGATCTGCCCGAATGGATTCCATTTCTCTCAGGATCCGTTTCGCGAGCCACGGATCGGCGATGTTCATCAGCATTTTCGCCGTACCGCCGTTCTGGGCCCAGATCGGCAAGAAAGTATAGACCGGCAGAAGCATTGTGTCGAATGGATAAATATCGAAATGGAAATCAAAAGATGCCGGCAACGCTTCAATGCGCTTCAGTGCCGCAGCATATTCCTTTCTGGAACGCGTGAGCGGTACGAAATGGCTTACGAGCGTATGCACTCCGGAACTTTCTGCGAGCGCGATCGTTTCATCGATCGAATCCCCGACACCGGAACCAAGATCACGCAAATGCGTCGCGTAGATCCCGCCATATTCATGCACGATGCCGGCAAGCACTTTGAGCTCGGTTGAGGTCGCGCTCCGCCCATGCACATAGCCCAATCCCGTCGAAAGACCGAATGCACCTTCGCCAAGCGCCCGACGAAGCGTTGCCGTAAAAACATTCAGCTCATTTTTAGTAAGATCCCTCAATTCATCACCCACGAGGGCCCGACGGATCGTCGAATGGCCAACCATCGTTCCAAAATTCACGCCGAGCGGACGCTTGTCGATCGCGGCGAGCAATTCCGCCATCGTATGCCAGTTCACGTTCACTTTTTCTTCGGAACCTCCCCATTTTCGCATGGATTCGAGCGAACCATACAAAAGCGGCGCAAGCGACGAGCCGCACATGCCGCCAAAAATGGTCGTCACACCTTGCTTGAGAAAATCATCCTGGCTCGGATAATCGAAAAGCGTCAGATAATGATCGGAATCCGTGTTCACGTCGATAAAACCAGGCGACAAATAGGCACCTTGGCCATCGAGAACATTATCCGCTTTCTTGTTCGGAAAATGTCCGATTGCCGATATTTTATCGCCGGCAACAAAAACATCCATCGGCTCGGGAAATTCTCGCACCCCGCCGAGGATCTGCACATTTCGAATGAGAAGCGTCATAACGATTAAATTATAACATTCTCCCATTATTCCCGCGAAGGCAATGATGCAGTATGGCAATTTCTGGCTCATTCGCATGAATGAGCCGGGAGAAAAGGCTTCACAGAAAAAACAATTTAAACTTTTCTTGTACCGCTATCGGGATTCGAACCCGAGTTTCGTGGATGAGAACCACGTGTCCTAGACCAGGCTAGACGATGGCGGCATGCAGGAAGATTATAAGGATAAATTTTAAACGAGGCAAGGTTACAAGCCAAATTAACGGAATATTTAATGCCAAAAATAGTCATTTAAAAGCACGGATCCTCCCTCTTCAGGGAGGACGACTAAAAAAACAGAGTTTATCTCAAAATAGGTTTTAGGCTTCTTCCGTCGCCACCGGTTCCGCGGTGATAGCGCGGACGACCGCATCAAGCCCCATGGCATGCGACCCCTTCACCAGCACGAGATCCCCTCTTTTCATGAGATCCACCAACGGCTGGATCGCATCATCGGCTGTTTCAAAAGAATGGATATCCTCTTTCTTCATGCCAGCGGCGCGCGCAGATTCAGCGATAAACTTCGCGCGGGCACCGACGGCTACAAGTATATCTGCAGCATCCGCAACCCGGGAACCAACATTCTCATGCGCCTCAATCGTGTACTTTCCAATCTCAAGCATATCGCCCAACACTGCGATCTTTCGCGGTGCGGGCAAACCTTTTAACGTATCGATTGCCGCCCGCATGGACAGCGGACTGGCGTTATACGCATCGTCTATGACAAGCGTCCGCTTGATGCCGGATAAAAGCTCCATGCGTGATGGCGCGGGAACATATTCCACGAGCGCCTCCGAAACGGCAACGAGATTCATATCGAAGATCAAACCGACGCATGCGGCGGCTGCGGCGGCATATGCCGAAGCTTCGCCGAAAACACCATCGATACGGATCGGAACCGAGCTTCCCTCGTATTCCAATTTGAAGGAAATCCCCACGGGAATATCCTCGGCCACGCGGTTTTCAAGCCGACCGATGCGCAGATCGGCACCCTCATTAAAGCCATAGGTCATCACGCGCCCACGCGTGTGGTCCCGCAAAGCGTCGACCATGTCGTCATCATGGTTCAATACCGCAAAACTGCCCGGCAAGAGCCGCTCGATCAGCCGCGCTTTCTCGCGTGCCACGTCTTCCGGACCGGCATAGAACTCGACATGCACCGGAACGTCACCGACGGCAGTCACCATACCGATATCGGGCCGCGCAACCCGCATCAGACGCAGGATATCGCCGGGACGGTCGGCACCATATTCCAAAATAAGAACCTCGGGATAATTTTTCGACTTTACCATAACCCGCCATACACCGGAAAAAATGACCTTAAGCCAGAATGCCATTTTTCGGAATTTCGCCGTACCCGTGGGCTGGTCATGGCTCACCATCTTCAGCTCTTCATCGCTCCAGTCGCCGAGGATCGTAAGCGACATCCCCAGTTCATTGTTCAGATTCCCTTCCGCCATGCGCACGCGGCGGACCTTTTTCACCACGGCGAAAACAGCGCGTTTGGTGGATGTCTTTCCCACGCTTCCCGTGATGCCGATCACGCGCGGATGATAGCGCGCAACCGTAAGACGCGAGAGGGACATCAGGACGGGACGGATAATTTTGACAGCGGTTGATTCCATGATATTCGTAGAATTCTTATTTTCCGCAGATCAGATCAGGGCAGTTAGGAATAACGTCAGCAGTGGTCCGGTCCGGCGGAATATTGTAATAGTTGATGATATATTGCGAAAGCTGCTTGAACGCCGGCACCACGCTCTGCGCGGCAAGTGCCGTCTCGGGCAAAGTGTTCAGCCTGATAAGAGCGATAAAGCGCGGATCGGATGTTGGCCCAAATCCAATATATGAATCGATGAGCTGGTTCGTATAACCGCCATGCACGAGATCGGGAATAAAGGCGCTTCCCGTCTTTCCGGCCAGCGAATAACCATTGATGTTCGCAACCTGGGCAAGATCAACGGCATCAACCATCATTTGCGTAGCTTCCGCGGCGCTGGATGTCGCAATGATCCTTCCTACCGTTTGAGGCGACAAATTGGCATGAATATAAGGACGCATCATGATACCTCCGTTCGCGATCGCACCCATCGCCGTGATCAGTTCGATCGGCGTTACGGCGACGCCCTGGCCATAGGCGACCGTATCGAAATTCACTTGCGGCGCATTTGCCGTCAATCCGTTGATCGTCCCATTAACCTCGCCAGGAAGATCGATGCCGGTCGGCTGATCGATGCGGAATTTTTTCATATAATCCTCGAAAACAGCATTGCCGATCTGGTTCTCCGCATAAATAGCGCCGGTATTGATGGAATGTTCAATAACCTGTGTCATGGTCGTATGCGGACCATAGGGGCCGTGGGTATCAAGATCGTAGTTCGTTATCTTGGCTCCATCCACATGCAACGTTCCTGGATCATCATAAGTCGTGTCCGGCGTGATCTTCCCGGCATCAATGCCCGCGGCCATGGTGATCACTTTGAAGATGGATCCCGGTTCATAGATCGACTGGACCGTCGGATTCAAAAAATTCTCGAATGACGATGACGCGTAATTGTTTGGGTCAAAGGTGGGATATCCTGCCATGGCGAGTATCTTTCCGGTCTTCGGATCTTCGACGATGACGCTTCCACCACTCGCACTGTTCGCCGCAACGAGATTCTGCAGTATCTTTTCACTCTCGATCTGGATGTTCGGATCAATGGTGAGCGCAATATCATCTCCGTTCTCGAGCGCCGCATCATCATATGCCTCGATACCATAATGGCCGCTTTCCCCGTTTGATGAAGCATTCGGTCCTACGAATCCCAAAACCTGCGCCGCGATCGTATTAAGCGGATAATAACGCGCGGGTTCATCCTGGACATAAATACCCGGGAGGTTCAGTGCCGAAACATCGCTTGCGATCGATGGATCTGCTTTTGCAGCAAGAAGTTCATAGCTATCGTGCTTACTGAGGGTCGCTTGAAGCTGGCTTACCGGCAGATTCAAAATCGGCGCAAGCGTATTCGCCGCCTCGTCCACATCGGCAATCGCTGTAGGAACCGCATAGATGGTCGGAAAGTCCTTATCTATGGCAACCGGCAGCATCGTTCCGTCCGTGTTCGTAAAATAGATTGCGCCGCGATTCAGGGTCGTCCCCGCAGAAGCAGACTGTTCCGACTCCGCCCGTGCTATATAGTAGCCATTTTTTTCAAGCTGCAATTCAGAAATGCGGAACAGAAGGAATGCGTAGGCTGCAATGATCCCTATAATGAGCGGCAGAGTTCGGTTTTTCATTTCTTCATCGCGATCTTTCTGTGCTTATGAGTATATAGTAAAACATTACTGCCCAGCATTCACATATTGCGGTTTCGCTATGACAAGACCGTCTGATGAAGCCATTGCCGTCAGATGATCGGTATCGCCGAGCGCGGTGACGATCTGGTTATTGAGCGCCGTATTTTCTGCACCGATCGAGTCGAGTTCCGCCTTTGCAGCGGCAATCTCATGATTCAAATTGACCGTCTGATTATACAGCGTGATCAGCCAGAAAGTCCCGCCCATCAAACCGACCACGATAAGGATCAGACAGAAACGAAGCAGAATATTTTTTTTGTTAGGTTGTATGAATGTCATGGTGATAAAAGATATCCAACGTGCCATGTTCAACTTTCAACGGAAATAAAATCTGAAAATGGCAAATTCAATACTTAGATTTATAATAGCTTCCCGCCTCGCAGTTTCGCCGATCGGCTTCGCGGATTCTCCGCAATCTCCTTGCGCGTCGCAACGACAGGTTTTTTGACCAGCAATTCAAGCTTTGACTCCTTCACTTTTTCACGGAACGCCTGCTTCACGATCCTATCCTCAAGAGAATGAAAACTGATAATGGCAACCCGCCCGCCGGGAACCAGAATATCATCCAAAGAATCGAGGACCTTCTGCAGATTTTCCAATTCGCCATTCGCCATGATCCGCAAAGCCTGGAACGTCCGCGTCGCCGGATCAATGCGCCCGTGCTCATAGCTCTTCGGCAGCGCACTCCGAACCGTCTCCGCAAGATCGCCGCTCGTCATGATCCCTCCTTTCTTATGGCGCCGCTCGATGATCGCCTTTGCAATACGGCGCGATCCGCGCTCACCCCCAAGATTAAAGAGAACGTCTGCAAGATCCTTTTCTGAAATGGTCTTCAGGATGTCGCGCACCGGAACGCGAGAATCATCATAGGTCATGAGTAGCGGCTCGTTGCGCGATGCCTCGCTGAAACTGAATCCCCTTCCGGAATGTGCGATCTGTTCCGAAGAAAATCCGAGATCGAGAAGCAATCCATTCGCCTTACCCATCCTTTCCCACACAAGGATCTCCGGCAAGTCGGCATAATTTCCGACGAGCAACGTCACTCCTTCACGCGGGGCGATGCGCGTTTTGCAATCCGCGAGCATCGCCTCATCCAGATCCAGGCCCAAAAATCTTCCCTTTGATCCGATGGCATCGAGAACCGCCGCAGCGTGCCCTCCGCCATCGACTGTCCCGTCAATCATAAAATCGCCGGGACGCGGATCAAGCATTTCCAAAACTTCCTGTAAAAGAACGGGAACATGCATCGTTATATTCCCAGCTCGCCTAATTTCTCGGCAATCTCCTCAGAAGAACTTTCCGTCTTCACCTTGTACGTGGTCCATGCCGCGTCATCCCAGATCTCAATGCGATTATAGAGACCCGCTACGACGACCGCTTTCGACAAACCTGCATATTTCCGGAGATAATCGGGAATCAATATCCTTCCCTGATTATCGAGTTCGACATCCGTAGCTCCTGCCAGCATGAGCCGAGCGAATGCCCGCGAGTTCGCCTGCGCTAACGGCAATGCAACCAATTTCTTCGCGAGGATTTCCCACTCGTTGTTCGCAAAAACAAACAAGCAGTTATCTATTCCGCGCGTGATAATGGCCCCGGCTTCCAATTTATCGCGGAACTTCGCCGGGATCGCCATCCGACCTTTGATATCCAGATTGTGTTTGAATTCTCCAAGTAGCATGGTTTTGAGTTATCCCCAGAAGTGGTGCTTTATCCCCATACTTATCCACAACGTACCACTTTTGTTTAATGATACCCCACCCCTCTTTAAAGTCAAAACCATACCCATAAAAGCCGCCCTACAACAAAAAAGCCACGTTTTTCCTTGCTTTCGAAAAACATGGCACCTGCGGGAGAAACAAGATATGCACAACCCGAAGAGAAAGATGATTCCCCACTCGACTTACTCCGGTTATCCAAACCACCCTCTGTCATTCCGAGCTTGTCGAGAAATCTAGTTTTCTCTGTCGTTCCCGCGCAGGTGGGGATCCAGAATAAGAAACCTGGATTCCCGCCTTCGCGGGAACGACAAAATAAAAAAACATCCCGATCGCTCGGGATGTTTTCTAGAAGACTATTTCCGCTTTGCGGCCTTCTTCTTCGGGGCTGCCTTCTTCACAACCTTCTTTGCTTTCTTTTTTGCTGGCATTTTATTTTTTATTTAGGTTTCGATGCGATTGGGTTGCCGACCACCCCAACCAATTTTCATAAGATCGGTGAAGTGATCTTTCTGAAAATTTATCTTACCTATATTCTAACAGATTGATTTTTTATTTTTGAAAAAAACTGTGCATAACTTTCCTGAAAGGAAAAATTTCTGGCTTCGGAACTTAAAAATCATGAAAGAATTTTGGAGATCATCAAGCAAGTCTATTCGAAATCCAGATACATCGCCAGATGATCAGATATCTCATCAGGCAACATCTTGAAATCATGTACCGCGATATCGCTGCTCACGAAAGTATAATCCGCGAAGCGAAGCGGTTTCTCATAGAAGCTGGATCTTGTCGACGTAATACCGAACTCTTTAATGAGATTTCGCGCACCGATATCTTCAATTTTTTTTATGCTCTGCGTATCAGGAAGCAAATTAAAATCACCGCACAGCACCGAAGGATGGGGAAGGGTTTTAAGAAAAGCAACAATATTATCGGACTGCAAAAGACGATCCTCCGTATCACTTTTACCTATGCCATTCCAAAGACCGTGAAAATTCACAATCACGCGCATTCCTCTGGCCGTCCGCAGGGTAATATATTGCAGGTTACGGGCATGATTACCCGCATCTTTATCAGAGATAAAACCACGATCCTTATAGACAAAAATTTCCCCTTCCTCTTTGATCTCCAGATCTTTTTTGATAAAGATTGCCAAGCCGTACCACTCGTGGAAATGGGGCCGAAAATAACCAACATGATGAGGCAATGCATTACTGATCTCCGCATAAAGCTCAGGTACAAAATTTTCCAGTTTTTTACCGCCCGCGACCGACCCGCGCATGTGGGCACCACCATGCCAAACTTCCTGCAGACAAAAGATATCCGCATCGGCATATCGACGAAAAAAATCAAGCAATCCATCCAAACCCGCGACGCCACCCCAGGTATTTAAAGAAATAAGCTTCATGAATGTGATGTTGCGTCGATACAGTAAACGATCGTGCGTCCTATAGGGATCGAACCTATGACCTCTTCAATGTGAATGAAGCGCTCTACCACTGAGCTAAGGACGCATTTAATACAAAAACATCATAAAAGAAATCGGATAGGATTTCAACGGCGTTCCTGCTACCGCCCCTTGTCATTCCCGCGCCTCGAGGGGCTCGGGATAAACTCCGGCGGGAACCCAGATTGTCTCTTCTTTTCCTGGATCCCCGCCTTAGCGGGGACGACAAACAGGATTCGACCATACTATGAGGTTCAATAAAAAATCGCCCCGTTTGAACGGGGCGATTTTCAAACTGACAAAACAAAACTACTGGAGCTCGACAGTTGCACCGGCAGCTTCCAATTTTTTCTTGATCTCCTCCGCCTCTTCTTTTTTGGCGTTCTCCTTGACGGTCTTCGGGGCAGCGTCAACGAGATCCTTCGCTTCCTTGAGTCCTAAAGTCGTCACTTCACGAACGGCCTTAATGACATTCAGCTTGCTCTCGCCCACAGTTTTAAGGACGACGTTGAAACTGTCCTTTTCCTCCGCGGGCGCAGCGGCTGCGCCGCCTGCCGCAACCGGAGCTGCAGCCGTAATACCAAACTTGTCTTCGAGCGTGTGGACCAGCTCGGCAAGCTCGACGACCGAGAGCGACTCGATCTTCGAAATCAAATCATCATAATTTGCCATAAGATTATTTTTTAATTTTTAACTGACCTTTTTATTTTCTGAAAGCCTGGATCCCCGCCGGAGCCTGTACCCGCGAAGGCGGGCACGGAGACGACATCTCATGATGTCTGTTTCGACTTCTGATCCAAAACGTATAAGAACGAACGGATCGGAGCCGCAAGAATACCAAGCAACTGAGCCAAGACGACTTCGCGCGGCGGAAGTTTGCCAATATAGACAAGCTGCATGCCGTCGAGCGGTTCTTTCTTGATCAGATCGTAACCGCCAAGCAGATGCTTGATCCAAACGTCTTTCGCACCGCCTTCCGGTACTTCAAGCTTTGAAAAGAACGCGAATGCGGGTCCGGCGATCTTTTCTATGTCACCGCGGGAAAAAATGGTGCCGACAGAGATCTTGAATTTCCCCAGATCGACATCGATGCCCTGTTCCTTGAGGAGAATACCGAGCAGACGTTTCTTGATGACAAGAAAATCGGCATCCACATGATTAAGATCGCGGCGGAATCTCCGCACATCCTCGGCAGTGATCTTCGTGAAATCCGTGAAAACAAGCGCCTTGCTCTTTTCGAAAAGCCTGCGCGCCTCATTTAACTCTTCCTGTTTCTGTGCTTTTGATTTCATAAGGAATATTTCTTTTTATTTATCGGCGCCAATCATCTTTTTGCCAATAAAAAAACGACCTTTGCTCCAAAGTCGTCGTCACCGAAAAAAATCGGCTATGATCCTCGGCAGGTCTTGTCCTCTTTAGCAGTGAGTTGCCTGCGGTCTTTGGAAGTAAGCTTACTATAGCCGAATCAACATGAAATGTCAAAATGATCAAGATTCAACCCTTATGTCAAAGACCAAGATTCCCCGCGCCCATGAGTCCTCCCGTCATCGAGGAGATCAATTGTTCCGTCCAGATAATACCGACCCAAACCACGAGAACCGTACTGACCGCCATAAGCGCAGCGGCAATGATCCCGATCTGCTTCGCTTTCGGATCGGCGGATCGCATATATTTCATACCGCGCCATTGATTGATCGCAAGAAAACAGATCACCGGCATGATGATGCTCAAAGCGTAAAGACCGATCTGGGCAGCGGTCGATGTCGAGAGCGGCGGTTCCTTCAGATTTTTCCCGCAATTCGGACAAAAGTAATAGGTTGGCAGAATCGGTTCGTGGCACTGCGGACAAACCGCGGTGATCGGCGGCTGCGGCACGACTACTTGTTCGTTTTCCATACTCTTTATTATAGAACAAGATTGACTTCTCTGCTCCGTTTTGGATTTATTCGGCAAAATGAGCCGATACGAAATCCTGTGAGATTTTCATGGCGCCTTCACGCAGGATCATCATCTTCCCCTTCTCTATCGTGATCAACGTCGATGGTTTAGAAACAATCCGTCCCGCATCGGCATAAAAATCCGCATTCTTTCCGAAGTATCTTTTTGCGGCATGGATCGTGAGCGCAGGCGGCTCGCCTTCGAAGTTCGCGCTCGGCGCGACAAGCGGTCCGGTTTCCTCGAGCAACCGCCGGAGCCATGCTGGTTTTGGAACGCGGAATGCAAGCGCTCCTGTTTTGCGGTGGAGATAGTTGAATTTCTTGAGCTCTGATCCGGAGCTCGGCGATATGGGCAAAATGACGCTTACCTTTCCCGGCCAGATTCGCGAAATAATATCTTCCACCGCCCCACCAGTCGCAACGCCGAATTGTTCGATATCGCTTGCCGAAGAGATAAGAACAATCATGGGCTTTTCCGGATTTCGTTTTCGCAAGCGGTAGATCCGTGCAACGGTTTCCGGCATCAATGCGGAACCCACGATGCCGTAGATCGTATCAGTCGGAAGAATTCCGACACCACCGGAGCTTAAAATTTTTATTGCTTTCGAAATTTCAGATCTTTTTAGCATGATAAAAATTTTTCCGTCATTCCTGACTCAGCAGGGACTCCGTTCAAGGGAGGCTCCTCGCGGAACTCAGAACGACAAAAAAACAAGGTTTATTCAAATGTCCTCACCCTTCGTAGGGCTTTGTGATAGCTGATCGCGAAACGGTGCGCTTCGTCGCGAACCTGGATCAGTGTTTTCAGATCGACATTTTTGGGAACAGCGCCGACAATATCGTTCCGTTTGCGTTCTGGCCCTTTGGCAAGCCCAACAAGCGGTATTTTCAGACCTGCGGCACGCATCGCGCGATATGCCGCGTTCGTTTGCGGCAATCCCCCGTCGATCAGGATCAGATCCGGCAATGCCCAATTGGCATGCTTGAACCGCCGCGCCAAGACCTCGGAGAGCATACCGACATCGTTCGAACCGATGACGGTGCGGATCTTGAATTTGCGGTACTCGTCCTTGTTCGGCTTGCCGTTCTCGAAAACGACCATTGAACCGACGGCTGATGTGCCGGAAATATTCGAGATATCGTATCCCTCGATGCGAAATTTATGAAGAGACGATCCTTCTGCTTTCGGCATGACGATCTCGGAATCGGAAATGAAGGCCGTATCTTCGATATGCTTCAGGGCAAAGATCTGCCGCTTCAGTTTCTCCGCCTTTTCGAATTCCAGCTTTTTGCTCGCCGTTGCCATCTCTTTTTCGAGCGCCGGGATGACGCGCGCCTTCTTCCCCCGAAGAAACAGCTTAAGGTGATTGATATTCTTCAAATAATCCGTGCGCGAAATCCTGCCGACGCACGTCCCCGGACACAATCCGATCTCATAATCGAAACAAGGCCGTTTGAACGTCCCAAGCCGTTCCGGATCATGCGTGCTCCAAGGAAATATCCTCCGAAGTATCTTCAGTGCTTCCCGCGCGCTCGACGCCGACGTGAATGGTCCGAACTGCT
>CAJAQL010000035.1 GCA_903944135.1 uncultured Parcubacteria group bacterium | reverse complement strand
TGAACCCCTTCGTGTCATCGATCAGCTCCGCATAAATGAAACGATTCGTACGATGCACCGCAAGACGCGGACGATCCGGCGTGCCGAAAATGCGCGCACTCGAGCGTGCGGCCCGGCGCGTCCTTTTTTGATTCAATTTCTTGCGTGCGTTCATGATGGTTTATCCTGTTGTTCCTGCTTTCTTTCCGACCTTCCTGCGGATGACCTCTCCTGCGTAATGAATGCCTTTCCCCTTATAAGGTTCCGGCTTCTTGAGCGCGCGGATCTTTGCCGCGATCTGTCCGACATTTTCCTTGCTGGTTCCCAAAAAAAGGATCGTCGTGTTCTTCTCCACGGCAGCCGTCACGTCGTCCGGCACCCGGACGCGAACCGGCTGGGCATACCCAAGGTACATGACAAGCTCCTTTCCTTCAAGCGCAGCACGATAACCGACGCCTTCGATCTCGAGCTTTTTCGTGAACCCATCGGTCACCCCCTCAATCGCATTTTTGATAAGCGACCATGTCGTTCCGAGCATCGCGAAATTCGCGAGCTCCTTTCCCTGCTCCACCCAGACACCGCCATCTTTCGATGTCACCACGATGCCCGGCATGACCTTGATCGCAAGTTCGCCTTTCGGCCCCTTTACGATGAATGAATCGTTGCGCTCGGAAACCGTAACGCCTGCCGGCAAAGGAATTGATTTTTTAATAAGACGAGACATGTTAAATATTATTACCAGATTTGGAACAGATATTCCCCGCCGACTTTTTTCTTTTTGGCGTCAACCACCGACATGATGCCCATGGGGGTCGAGAGAACGCCGAGACCATACCCCTGCCGCACCCGATGCAGATTCCGGTAATCGCTGTAAAAGCGGCGGCTCGGTTTGCTCAAAACCTTGAAATCCATATCTTCCTGCTTCTTGGCGCCGAAACGGATCGTGATGATGCTCTTCTTCCCGACCATTTCCTTTTCGACGCTCTTCACGTAGCCATTGTCACGGAGCACTTCAAGCACCGCAAGGTCCATGCGTGAAAACGGCACCGTCATTTTGTCTTTGCCGGCCCGCAGAGCGTTTTTAATTTCAGGAAGAAGTCGATAGTACATTTTATTTAAATTACCAGCTTGCTTTTTTTACACCGGGAATCTGCTGATTCGTCGCCATCTCGCGAAAACAGATCCTGCACAATCCGAAGTCGCGCATATAGCCATGCTTGCGCCCGCAGCGGAAACAGCGCCGAACGATCCGGGTGGAAAACTTGGGGCGCTTTTTGCTTCGCGCGATTACTGATTCTTTTGGCATGCTGATGTGCGTTTAACGTTTACTTTTTTTCTTACCCTTCTCTTCCTCCTTCTTCATCGGAACACCGAGCTTCATGAATTCATCCCATGAAAGCTTTGCATCCTTGACCTTCGGGACGATGCTTGCGCCGAACGAGAAACCGATCGGCGATTGTTCCGGTTCGATCTCCGGAAACACGAACTGATCGCGGACGCCCACCGTGAGAACGCCATGGGTATCGATCGCGGTGCGATTGATACCGCGGAAGTCACGCACGCGAGGCAGTACTATTGTAATCAGTCGCTCGAAAAAATCAACCATTTTCTCCCGGCGGAGCGTCACGCGGACGCCCACGACCTGATTTTCCCTGATCTTGAAACCGGCGATGGATTTCTTCGCTCGGCGGATCTGGGGCTTCTGTCCGGTCATGGCTGCAAAATCCTTCATCACCTGCACGAGCGCTTTCTCTTCGAAGTTCGGCATCTGGCTCATGCGTCCAACGCCTGCGTCAACGACGATCTTTTCGAGGAATCCCCGGATCTCTTTGCGCCTGACCTGTTCTTGTTTTTCTGATGAAATAGGCATGGTTTTATATCTTCGCTTTGCATTTCTTGCAGTATCGAACCTTCTTCGTGCCATCCATGCGCGCGCCGACGCGGGTCGGCTCTTTGCAGGAAGCGCACACGAGCATCACCTTGGAAACGCCAAGCGGGCGCGGAACCGAGACCATTTGTCCCTTTTCGCCCTGCCGCTTCGGACGTGAATGCTTCTTCACAAGGTTCAGACCATCAATGATGATCTTGTCGACCGTTGGCATCGCGCGAAGCACCGTCCCCGTCTTGCCGCGGTCCTTGCCTGAAATTATTTTTACCGTATCTCCTTTTATGATTTTCATGATCGTGATGCCTTGTTATACGATTTCTTCCGCCATGGTCATTAATTTCTCGAATCCACGCTCCTTCAATTCGCGCGGCAACGGACCGAACACGCGCGTCGCAACCGGCTCCTTCTTGGCATCGACAAGCACAACGGCATTCTCGTCGAAACGGACATAGGATCCGTCCTTCCGGCGCAAAGCGTTCTTTGTGCGGACCACGAGCACCTTCACCACATCCTTCTTCTTCACTGCCTTGCGAGGCTCCGCCGATTGCACCGAAGCAACGACAATATCGCCCACGCCCGCATACCTACGACGCGTACCGCCGAGGATACGAAAACACCGCACGATCTTTGCGCCGCTGTTATCTGCAACTTTTAATATGGAGCGTTCCTGTATCATGTATGGATATTATGCTTTCCCGACTATGTTCCACCGCTTGTCCTTCGACAACGGCCGCGTTTCCTCGATAACGACCTTATCGCCTTCGTGGTATTCGTTCTTCTCGTCATGAGCCTTGAACCGCGTCGTGAGCGTCTGGTACTTCAAATACCGCGGATTCTTTTTAAGGCGCGAAACGGCGATCACGCGCGTTTTCATCATCTTATCGGAAACAACGGTACCCGTGATCTTCCTGATCTTCTTTTGTTTTTCAGATTGCGGCATGGTTATTTAGAAATGGTTTTCTCATAAAGGAACGTCTTGGCGCGCGCAATGGCCTTCTTGGCCTCATGAAGCGCCTTCACATTCTTCACTTTTCCGGCCGCCAGGTCAAATCGCAGAGCACGAAGCTTCTCCCGATCGTCTTTAATAAGACGATTGAGTTCCGCTTCTGATTTCACCTTGAGGTCTTGGATATCCTTCTTCTTCATGGATTTTGTTCTTAATGCAAATTCCTCGCAAAGCTCGGAATGACGATTCGCGTGCTATTTTACCACTATTTTTGTTTTCACCGGCAACTTATACGACGCAAGCCGCAATGCTTCTTTCGCCTTTTCAAGCGGGACGCCGTCGATCTCGAAAAGGATCCTGCCCGGCCGCACTGGAAAAACATAATGGTCAACACTCCCCTTACCGCCGCCCATCGTGGTTTCCGGAGGACGGATCGTAACCGGCTTATCCGGGAACACGCGTATCCAGAGCCTGCCCGCACGCTTCAGCGAATTCGTGATCGTTTTGCGCGCCGCCTCGATCTGCCGCGAGGTCATCCACGCCTGCTCAAGGGACTTCAGGCCGTACTGGCCGTAGTGCAGCTCAAGACCGCGAGTCTCGACCTGACGGCCGAGCGAGCGACCCTTGTGCCACTTGCGATGTTTTATTTTTTTCGGAATAAGCATGTTTTTTAAAAGAATTCAGGATTTATGATCGGAAATTACGAATTTGCTCTTGCATCCTGATTCGCAAATCTCGATTCATCTTTCGGGTTCTCTTTCTTTTCGAATATCTCTCCCTTATAGATCCATACTTTGATGCCGATCGTGCCATAGGTCGTCTTCGCGGTCGCCGTACCGTAATCAATATCGGCGCGCAAGGTCTGGAGCGGCAACGATCCTCGCGAAAGCCGTTCGCGGCGGGCGATCTCGTTACCGTCGAGCCGTCCCGACAAAAAGATCTTGACCCCTTTTATTTCGCGGTTCTGCGCTACCTGCTCTATATACTTCTTCATGGTCCGGCGAAAAGGCATCCTGCGCTCAAGATCCCACGCGATTTCCTGGGCGACATAAACCGCGGATACCTCGGAACGCTTGAGCTCCTCGATGGTGACGCTCAAGGGAACCGGCATCTTGTTTTTGCGCACTTTCCGTATCGCTTCGGCGAGCGCCATATTCAATTCCTCCATCCCTTTGCCGCCGCGACCGATGATGAAGCCCGGACGAGCCGCCTTGATGAACACGCGCAGATTTCCCTGCGTACGCTCGATCTCTATCGCGGCGATACCCGCCTGTCCGATCTTCTTCGCGATCGTAGCGCGGATCGCCTCGTCCTCCTCCAGGAATTTCGCATAGCCGCCCTTAATAAACCAGCGCACCGGCCAGTTCTGGGTTATGCCAAGACGAAATGAAAGAGGATGTGTTTTCTGTGCCATGATAATGATTATTTTCCTGCTTTTGCCGTACCGCTGAACGTCTTCCTGACAAAACCCTTTTTGCCCTTCGATTCCACGGCCTCGGGTGCCGCAGTTTCAACAACGCGTTTTTCGCGAGCCGGTTTCTTCTTGTTCTCCTTCGGTTGTTCTTTTGAAGACTTCTTTTTCTTCGCTACAACAATCGAGAACTTCGGAGAGAGTTTGCTGTTCACGCCGAGCGTCAGCATCACATGGCTCATCTTCTTCTGGATCGGCGACGCGGAACCGCGCGCACGAGGCAGGCTGCGCTTCAACATCGGACCATTGTCAACGCGGATCTCCGCAATGAAGAGATGCTCCACGTTCATCTGTTTGTTTTTAGCATTTGCAACCGCCGAACGCAAGAGTTTCAAGAGCGGCTGGGCCGGCCGGCGGCGCACCATCAAGAGCTGAGCCTCGGCTTCGTTCACGGAAAGGCCGCGGATAAGGTCGGCAACGCTCCGCACTTTGCGCGGCGCGATCCGGAGATAATTCAGTTTTGCAGTTTGCTGTTGCATGATGGTTTTTTATAAATCCTTCGTAAAGCTCGGAGTGGTGTTTTGTGTTATTTCTTTGCCGGCGCTTTTGCGGCTGCGACCTGCGCCTTTTGTGTTTCCGCCGCCTTCATCTCGAGCTCCTTCTGCATCTTGCCTCCGTGGCGTACGAACTTTCTCGTAAGCGAGAATTCTCCAAGCCGATGGCCGACCATCTCTTCGGTTACGCGAACCTCCACGAATATCTTGCCGTTATGGATACCGAAGAGATAGCCAACCATCTCCGGCGAGATCTCAGAAGCCCGCGACCAGGTTTTGATGACCGTATCGCTTCCCGACTTCAAAGCCGCCACTTTCTTAAGCAGTTTCGGATCGACGAACGGTCCCTTTTTTAAACTTCGTGACATGATTTTATTTACTTCTTATTTCTCCGCTTTACGATAAGCTTCGATGACCGTTTCTTCTTGTTGCGCGTCTTATGGCCTCCCGTAATATTGCCCCAGATATCTTTCGGCTTTCTCGTACCGCGCGGCTGGCTGCCTTCGCCGCCTCCGTACGGATGATCAACCGGGTTCATGGCCTTGCCGCGAACCGTCGGACGAATACCAAGCCATCGCGAACGGCCGGCCTTGCCGATCGTCGTAAGATTCCATTCCGAGTTCGAAACCTGCCCGATGGACGCAAGTCCCTCCCACGGTACGCGGCGAACTTCGCCGGAACCGAGCCGCAGATCGGTATAGCCGTCCGCGTTCGCCAGAACCTCGACGTAACAACCGGCAGAACGGGCGATCTGACCTCCCTTGCCCGGGACGAGCTCGACGTTATACACCTGATAACCGACCGGGATATTCTTCAATTGCATGCGGTTTCCCGTCGTGAGCGGAGCTGATTCCGCGATCAAAACTTCCGAACCGATTACCATCTTCTCCGGGGCGAGCATATAGCTCTTTCTTCCGTCCTCATGCCGCACGAGCGCGATGAACGCCGTGCGATACGGATCATATTCCAGTGTTTCAATGACCACTTTCGTGCCAAGCTGATTCTGCTTGAGATCGATCATGCGGTACAACTTCTTATTGCCGCCACCCTGATGGCGCATCGTGATGCGTCCCTGCGAGTTCCTGCCGGCGTGCGTTTTAAGCCGCGTCGTAAGCGACTTCTTCGGCTTCACGCGCGAAAGCTTCCCGTAATCAACGTTCGTCATGCTCCGGCGCGATGGACTGGTTGGCTTGTAGGATTTCATGTTACGAGATATCTATTTTCTGCCCTTCTTTCAGGGTGACGACGGCTTTCCGATGATCATCGCCTGCACCGCGCATGACGCCGCGGAACCGTTTCTGCTTCGCCTGGCGATTCAAGACATTCACCGAAACGACATTCACTTTATACAATGTTTCGACTGCTTTTTTGATCTCGGGCTTCGTCGCTGTTTTCAGAGTCAAAAAGACGTACTGACGGCTTGCGCTCAGATTGGTCGCTTTTTCGGTCACCCACGGCTTTTTGATAAGGAAAGAGTTCATGGAAATTTATGCGTGGTAGTGTTTTTCAATGACCGCGATGCTGTCCTTTTCCAGAAGGAGGTTCGTGTGGTTCAAGATATCATAAATATTGAGCGAAGCTGCGTCGATCGCTTTCGCTTTCGGCAAATTCGAGGAAGAACGGAAAACGATCGCATTCGTCATGGACGGGACAAGGAGCGCATCATACCGCTTCGATCCCTTCTTCATATTGAGGATCTTCCGCAATGCACCGGAAAGAAGCGCGGTCTTCGGCGCCTCCGTGACGAGCGTATCGAGCACCTTCACTTCGCCATCCTTCCACTTCTTTGAAAGAACCGTGAAAAGCGCCGCACGCTTCATCTTTTTGTTCACTTTCTGCGAATAATCCTTATCATTTCGCGGACCGTGTGATTTGCCGCCACCAATCCAGATCGGCGATGAGGTCATGCCGTGACGAGCACGGCCGGTCCCCTTTTGGCGCCATGGCTTTCTGCCGCTGCCCGCAACCTCGCTTCGATCCTTTACGTGCGCCCACGGATCGCGCGCGTTCGCGCGTTGGGCGATAAGGACCTGTTTCACAAGCGCCTCGTTCCATTTCGCACCGAAAACAGCCTCCGGCAGATCGATTGTGCCGACTTTCTCATTCTTTAAATTGAGGATGTCTGTGGTCATGGAAATTTAATTTCGTATTTCAAGTATCGTTCCCTTCATCCCCGGCAACGCGCCACGGAGATAGATGATGTTTTTCTCGGCATCAACGCCCGCAACCACCAAGTTTTTTATCGTTACGCGCTCCATGCCCATGTGTCCTGCCATACGGCGACCCTTCACGACGCGCTGAAATGCCGTACTGCCGATGGAACCCGGATGACGCTGACGGTTTTTCTGGCCATGTGTCGCCCCGCCAACGCCCGCAAAACCATGCCGTTTCACGACACCCTGAAAACCACGACCCTTATTAAGGCCGCTTACCCGGACTTTCTCTCCTTCCTTGAAATCAGCCACGGTCACTTCATCGCCTAAGTTGAACTTTGAAATTTCAACCGGATGTGCCGCCATATGCTTGAACTCGCACCGATTTCTGCCCAAGGCAACCTGAACGGCTTCATAGCCATCCCGCTCTTTATTGCGAACCAACGTAACCTTGTTCGGGGTCGCCGAAACGGCCGTCACGGGGACAACCTTGCCATCTTTCCAAAGCTGGGTCATGCTTGATTTTTTGCCGAGTATAAATGACATGTTCCTGATAAAAAAATTTCCGGATGCCTCCGGAGTTTTGTGCAATGCAACCCGCTCGCCCATCTTTAAATGGGATTGCTCAGAAAAAACGAACTTCGTTTTCCGAGAAGGGTGTGTATTCGCATAAAACTCCAGAGGAAACCTTGCAGGGATTATAGCAGAAGAAGTATTTCTCTGTCAACGGCTCCGATTTTCTTTTTAAGCAACCCGCTTCAGTTCGCGAAATGCAGCTCGCTCATAACGGAAAACTGCCGCCCAGCTCCGCAGTCGCGGGCACCCGGCAATTTTCCTATTCGCTCGCGCATTCCTTGCTCGCTTCCGCTCAGGTTGCTCAAAAAGAAAATCCTACGCTTAGGGTCTTTTGTCGCGGCTCCGGTTTTCCCTCTTTCCAGAAGATGAATCAGCTAAGAAGAACTATCCCTGCGGAGCATGGAAGATTTAATGCTCCGCAGGGATAGTTCTTCTTAGCTTGGGAAATAATCTTCCAGAAAGGAAATCCTACGCTTAGGATAAAAGAAAAAAATCTCTGTCGTTCCCGCAAAAGCGGGAATCCAGGTTTCTTGGAAATTTTCGACATCCACTGGAAACAAAAAATCCTCGGTGACAAGGAATTTTTCGATAACTTCTTTTAATGATTTTTTAATGTATAAAAGCCTTTACTGCAACACCGAGATAGTATGGCCAT
>CAJAQL010000034.1 GCA_903944135.1 uncultured Parcubacteria group bacterium | reverse complement strand
GCCTAGTCGTTTACCCCTTCATTCAGGTAGTCACTAGCTCTTTTCGGAGTGACTACCATCCTAACTCAAAATCACCCCGTTATCATTGGCTTTCTTGCGTTGCCGCGATCTGAAATCCAATGCCGACTTCACTCCGCTCCGGCCTGCTGTCCTCCGCTCCGTTCATTGTCCTCGGCCTTCTCTCCCGTCCGTCTTTTGTTGTGGCTCGTTGGTGGGGGTGAAAATTAAAACAGAAAATCGCGCTCAAGGCCGCAAGGCCGAGCGCGAAAAAAATAAAAACCGAATATCAACTAGACCTAAGCTTAGTTTAATCTTTTTTTACCCATTCCAACCTCATCCTTAGTTGGTTGAATGTATAGGGCAATACCTTTTCATGCTGTAGCCTGCCGACAATTATTCCAGGATGAATATTTAATTGTGTAGCGAAGCTTTTTATCTCGCCAGAAAAACTCGATCCCTGCGATTTTAATTTTTCGACCTTCGTCTTGATCTCCTGATAGTGATTTTTGGATATTAAAGTGTCCATCGCAAATTCACTTGCCCTATCTTCGGATTCCTTCCTAGGATTATTCTCCTTAAAATCCACATTAAATTCTTTTTTGTTGTCGAAGAGAATATGCCCTATCTCATGAAATAAATGAAACCAGAAATAATCAGCCCATTTTAATCTGATGCTCATCTGAATTAATGCTTTATTTGGCGCTAGCCATCTTGTCGATCCGAAAATCGGAGCATTTGTCAGTTCCGGGACTACCACAAAAGCTATGCCACATTCATTGAAAATTTTCTCTAATTCCGGGGCGAAAATATCTGGCCCTGATTTAGAGAGAGCTTTTATAAGCGGTAAACTATTGATTAATTTATCTTTATCGAAATCATTGACGCTTATATTCTCAGTTTCCCGAACGCCTTGTCTTAACCATGCATAAATCGCTGGCATAGAGTGCTTATGTTTTGTGGAGATACTATAAGCTCCCTGTAATGCTGCCTTTTCTATGATATTTTCAAAAGAAGTAACGGAGAAAAATTGGAGTAGGCATTCTACTCTTTTAACTGCGTCTCGCGCTTCGGGAACCCAATCATGCTTCGCCATCTCTGCATAAGGAAACTTTTTTGCTTCATCAATCATCTCCTTAAACTTATTTCCTTGCTCTTGCCTGATTTTTAAATCTTGGTACATCGACTCTAGGTTATTCCAAAAAGCCGCGGGCTTTCCTAAAACCTGTTCCAACTGCACTGCTGTTTCTGGGGTAATTGAAGTCTTCCCTTTAATGATTTCATTGATGAGTTTCAGTGGGCGACCCATCCTCCGTGCCAATTCCGCTTGGGTAATATCCAATGATCGGATGACCTCCAAAAGCGTTTCGCCGGGAGCTATCGCTATTACTGGTTTAAATATTAACTTTTTCTCGGTATTTTTATCGTTCATAGGATTTTAGTGATAATCAAGAACTTCAGTTATCTCGACCTCGGTTATTTTCCCCCAGATAATCATTTTATTATCAACGTAGGGAGGATTGCTTGTGGCGGGTCTGAATACCATCCGATACGATCCTTGTAGATCGACGGAAAAGTAACCCTTAAGATTACCTTGTAATTCGTGGCAATCACCAATGCCCCGCATAGTTTCGAGACTTGGTGCGGCATGGAGTTCATTCAACCTGCGATGAATGATTTTCTTCATGCTTAAGCCATAATTCTTGGTACATTCTTTGGGGTCTGATATCTTAGCAATCTTTTTATCGCCGAACGATACTATCATGTATAAGATGAGGCCGTCCTGAACGCTACCACCTCTTGCGCTATTCCCCTTGTGAGGTTATCATTAACCCCAAGGGTTAATGAGATAATAGCATTATCCCCCGTGGCGCGCAATAGGGATGTCCACAGGCGCTTCCACATACAAAAACCACCCCAGAAGGAGTGATTTGAGTAGAACAGTGAGAAAAGCGGCTTCAAGAGGCGTGAATCTTGGGTCGACTTGGCCGCGCTACAACCCTTTAACCTTGGTTTTAGCTTACCACAGACATCCCCGATCGACAACTTAATAATGAGTCCCAATAATTGGGTACGGTACACAGACGGCAAGTGGTGCGATCTCATGACGCTGAACTTAGCAGATCCTCATTTCAAGGATTTGCGTGGCGTCTACATCATTTGGCACGGCGGCACTAATCCAGCAGTTGTGAGGGTGGGGCAAGGAGTCATTAGCGACCGCCTTTCTCAACATCGCAACGATTCGAGCATCCTCGCATATCGACCATTAGGTCTTTATGCTACATGGATAGCTGTCCATCCGACGTTAATGGATGGAGTGGAGCGATTTTTGGCCGAGAAGTGGAATCCTAAGGTAGGAGATAGGTTCCCCGATGTAGTTCCCGTGCAGATTAGTTCTCCTTGGTAGACAATCGTTAATCTTAAACTCGCCGATCACGCACGGCGAGTTTTTGATTTTTAGTTATTGAATAAGCAATTTGGCAAGACCATTATAGAATCCCCTTCGGCAGATCGTCCTTCGGCGACTTCCATATAGGCTCGAAGATCGCCTCCGGCTTCACAATGGAATAATTTTTGTCTGGCGTAAACAGGAACATATTGCTGCCCTTCTTGTCGGTGTTGGCCTCTTTCGAGGCGATCCGCAGGTTCTCGCTCCGCGTCTCGTTCGGCGTAACGGTGATCACCCGGAAATTGGTAAATCCCAAAGTGTCCTTGATCCGTTCTTCCCGCCACCACCGCCAATAGAGTTTCAACTTGTTCACGAATCGTTCTTCCGTCATCGTGCCCCGATCAACCTCAAGGAAAACGGGATATTCGTACCCGTCGTGTCCGAGGACGAAAAACGCATCCGGCACGAGTCCGGGATTCTCGCCGTATCTCCCCTTCAATGAATATTTCAAGTCATAGCCCTGCAACCACCGTTCAAGCGTGAGGTCATTTCGTTTCCGCGTCGCAAGCGTAAGGCACACTTTGAACTGCGAGATCATCAAGGCGTGGGCGATGAGCGGCAAAGAACGTTCGATCTCCCGCAGGCGGCGCAACACCGCTTGGTACTGCCCCGCGTCCCCGAAGACGGCTTCCACGCCTTGCTTGCCGAGAGAATAGACGATATGCGAGGAAGGCAACTTGGAGCGGCTCTGTACTTTAGGCCTGTCGAGATAGCCTAGGTCGTACATCGCGGCAAGCCTCCGAAGGAAATTGCGCCTGCCTCCGGGGTGTAGGGCGAGGATTTGCTCGGTGTTGAGGAATCTGGACTCTCCGAGCTCTTGGAGAAGCTCCATATCGCGGGGCATTAAACGGAGGGGGTCGGTTACCTCCCTGCGGACTAACCTTTTGCGCAAATTGTTGGGCATAAAGAAGCTGTACGCCTCAATTATAGCAATTTCAGACCCTCTCCGTCCGAGGCCTTCTCGACCCGTCCGCTACCATATTTCACTGTTTCACCCCCACCAACGAGCCACAACAAAAGACGGACGGGAGAGAAGGCCGAGGACAATGAACGGAGCGGAGGACAGCAGGCCGGAGCGAAGTGAAGTCGGCATTGGATTTCAGATCGCGGCAACGCAAGAAAGCCAATGATAACGGGGTGATTTTGAGTTAGGATGGTAGTCACTCCGAAAAGAGCTAGTGACTACCTGAATGAAGGGGTAAACGACTAGGCAATGTAGGGGTTTTCTTGGTAAAAAGTGCGAACTTTTTCCAATAACCGCCACGCGGGCGCAAACATACTAGCCCCTGAATTCCGGCGTTCGCCGGAATGGCAAAAAGGGAGAAATGACCCCTTGCCGGAGCTTATCCCACTTGTCCCGTCCATAGCTTTGGCAAAGGCGGGAGTCTGTCGAGGTGCGGAAATGGAAAAAAGCTTTTGCAAAGAGATGATTTTTATTCGTGTCCGCTCAAAAATTCTGCTACACTTAATATATTATGATCGATCCGGAACTGAAGACTGATCTGAAGAAAATAGAAAAGGAGCTGTCCCATATGGACAAGGAATCGACCGGAACATGGCACACGCTGTGGCGCGGATGCGTCTATGGTGCAGGATATGTCCTTGGTGCTATCGTCATCATCGTGGTCGCGGGATGGATATTGAATGTCATCGGCGTCATTCCCGCACTGAGCCACCAAGTGGCGGAGTTTCGTGCCGCTTTGCAGAATTTCACCGGAACGGTTAAGCAGTAACCGTAGCGCCTGAATATAAGAAAATAGCGCTTTCTGTCGTTCCCGCGAATGCGGAAATCCAGAATCTCTTTCTTTTAAACCTGGATTCCCGCTTTCGCGGGAACGACACCATTTTTATTATTCACAGAACGAATAAAAAGAATTATACTCATCCTCATGTTCGACCAACTCAAAAAAATACAGGAACTGAAAAAACTTCAGGATTCCATGAAGCAGGAGCAGGAGACCGTCCAGAAAAAAGGCATCACCGTCACCGTGAATGGCACGCTCGAGGTGGAACGCATAACGCTCAATCCCGCACTTGATCAATCAGAAACGGAGATCGCGCTTGCGCAGTGCATCAACGAAGCTCAAAAGAACATTCAGAAACGGCTCGCGAAGACGATGCTCGCATCAGGCCTCGGCGGATTCTGATTTCATCTGGAATATCGGAGCCACTCCCAAAAAAGAGCATGGCGACAGGCGCTTATCGAGCAATCAATCAGCAACGGAAGCAAGTCCGTCCTGAGCGCTCTTCAGATTTTTATTGTAGTGAAGAGCCGTTTCAAATGCGGTCTTCGCTGAGGCGTTGTCGCCTTCTTTGAGATAGCTTTCACCCTCAATGACATAGAGCTCGGGATAGGCGGGATTGTTGTCGGAAAGGATCGATTTTGCAAGCGAGAACACTTTGTCGTAATCGCCGAGCTCATAATAGCTCTCGATCGGCTCTATTTGATACCACAATGCGTGCTCGGACAGCGAAGGTTGAGCCGCTTCAAATGCGCGCACGGAATCCGTATAGTCGGATATATAATAGTCGGCGACCGAAAGATCGAACTGAGCCGATGCATCCTTCGGATCGGCCGCAACCACCTGACCGGCAGCCTGCGCCGCTTCTTTCCACGCCGTCGTCGCATTGACGTCATTTCCCAAGATCGATTCCACTTCCGTTTGCTCGTTGGACGGCGCAAACACAACATATTCATAGTTGAAAGGTTTCCAGATCGCGAGAAAATCACTGTACGAAAAGTTCACGTTTTCGCCCTGGAAGCCGTCTTCGTCCGTAAGCTCGCCTTTCGTGTCGTCGTATCCTTTGATCACGCGATAATGCGCGAAATCCTCGCTCGTATTGAGAAGCGTCCGTGTCATGACGGGAAAACCGGCGGCAATGAGGCGCTTCAGAAGATCAATATTGCCTCCCGGGCGGAAATATGCAACGAGTCCGTAGGTTCCTGCCTGCGCTGCGATCTCGTCCGGCGGCGTTGATTTGTCGTCATCTTTGCCGGTCGTATTGTTCGTAGGGCGCAGCGCATCGGCCAGTGTCTGCTGATCGACGTGCACGCCATAGAAAGAAAGGTCTATCGATAGCGCCGCCGGACCGCAGTTATTGAACGTCTGCGTGACATAATAGCCGCCATCGTTCAAAAGAACCTTTGGAGGCAACGATTGGGACGTTGACGTTTGCCCGAGGGAATTTCCGACCTGCGCTGATTGACGTTGCTCGCCGGCGAAAGATCCGCTGGTGCGATCCTGCTTCAATATAAAGAACAACACCGACCCCAGGACAACGACGATGCAGAATATAAAAAATGTTTTTTTCATCATAGATGTCTGAATTTCCGCAAAAAGGAATATGATCGATATAATGCCGGACGAAAAACAATATCGCAATTGCCAACATAGACCGTTTCCTTGCCGCGGAACTGGCGTTTGAAATCGGTAAGCGTCGGCCACTTGTCATGATCGATCCCGCCAAGATCGTAATGATCAAACCCCTCACGCTTGGCTTCACGCAATGCCGTCCAATGAAGATAGGTGTCTACTTTTGAACTGAGATGATCCGTGCGTGATGCGCCATAAAGATATGTGGCGGTCTTTCCGAAAAAAAGAACGAGGTGCGCCGACGCCGGTTCGCCCTCATGATAACCGTAGTACGCCCTCAGGGACAATGTTCCTTTTCCGCTTTTTTCACCGACGAACGGGATGGTTCTCAGCAACGACCTGAAATAGGCGTCGCTCGGATAGGCGTTCTTTCCGCTGTTTCGTTCGATGGTGTCTTTCATCATCAAACCGAACGCCGCATAATCGTCAGACGTGATCTCTGTTTTTGTTTCCACCCTGACGCCGCGCTTCTCGGACCTATGGAGATTGGAACGGGTCGAAGGATGGAATGACGCGGCGATATCATCTTCGCTGCCGGATAATGAAATGGAGGCGTTGTAACGAGGCTGTACATAATAGGACGGAATGCGAAAACCAACCTGGCCCTCCAATCCTTCCGGCCAAACAGAAAGGGGCGGTTCGAGCCTCAGGAAAACAAAATGGGGGAACTTTTCCGCCGCCCATGCTTGTATGGTCTTGAAAATGGAAATGATCTCATCAGGCTTCGTTACACTACTTGCAATCACGGGTCCGCGCGGAATATATCCATAGCTTAAACCGAGCAGCAGATCGAAATGCACGACCGTGAACGCTGCGACGCGTACGTTATTTTCGATCACGATGTAGCGGTCGATCTTTCTCCCGAGGTTCTGCTGAAATTCCCCCCATTCCCACGTCGATATGAACGCACCGATTGGAGGATAGTTTTCCGCGACGAACGCATCCCATTCGTATTTATTTTCGGATGCAGCATCTTTTATGATCATGGCAATGGCGGGATATTACGGAAAACGACCGTATCGCCAGGAATAATGCCGTGGGCGGCGGAAAATCCGGCATTCACCTCAAGGACATATTGCGCGGGCTTGTCCGGCCTATAAAACGTCGGATCCGCCGGATCAAAGGTGGTCGGCACATTCGCGGAAATATCGACTACTGCGCCATCGTTGATCCAGATCATGTCGAGGGGGAAATGCATATCGGGCATCCAAAAGCGATAGATCGCCGGTTTCGGAAAAATAAAAAGCATGCCGCTTCCCGGATCAAGCGACAACCTGCCGGAAAGACCTTGTTGAATGGCCGCCGTGGTCGTCGAAAGTTCAACCGCAATATCCGTGCCGTGAATGGTCACCTGTGGCGCATCATTGTCGCTGGCTGATGACAATACGGACGACGACGTTGAAATCTGACCCGAAGAAGAGGCGCTCCCTATCGGCAAGATCGTTTCAACAGAGGTCGTGGCATTTTTGTTAATGAAAAAGAAAATCGCTCCTACGGCCAAAATCGCCGCAAGAGCCAAGTATTTGATCTTTGATTTTGATCGGTGCATCGCTATTCTTAGATCCCCTGTCTTGCCTGGCACGCGCAGCCATGACAACGATGCCTAATTTTGCGCATAGAGAACCTTTTTATTATATATGATGGTTGCACTAAATATCCCGCAATCATCCCGTCTATTCCATAATCTGTTGCGTAACGTTCTTACCGGCCTATTTCAATATTATTGATACGATATTGCATGAAATAAAGTTTCAAAAGATGATCTGCGCTCAGAACATAAGCCCCCATTCAAAGCTAGCAAAGAAACCGAGGCGGCTCGGTCTATGCGCATATCTCATCACATGCGTTCTATCACAATTGGCCGCCGGCCAAGGGCATCCCCGAATCAGGAACAACGATCGGTTTTATCGGATCTGGTCCGTATTTGTTATCACCAATATTCCCACGAATCACCGTGAACACAAAAATTACGATCGCTCCAATGAATGGAATGAAGCCAACAAGAACCCACCATCCGCTCGATCCAATGTCGTGGATTCTGCGCACGGCAAGCGCGAGGAACATCAAAAATGACCCGATGACATAGAGCGTGATCAGGATGATAAGAGCGTAGGCAACCCATGCCAGTGCATCCTGCACGTAAAGCGGGCCCACGGGTATTCGGAGTATCACCGATAAGATCCCCGCGACGATCACGCTTACGATGTACCAAAGGAAGGTCATCCAGTATTCTTTTCTGCTCGCCCTCCCCGCATAGCAAAAACACTTTTTCCAAGATTCCCGCAAATAGTTCATTTGATTATTTAAATTTTATTTCCCCTTCATTCGCCCATGAACACCCATATCTTTATACTAGCATATCCAAAAAATGCCGAGGCATCTCGGTATGAGGTCCTAGAGAGAAAATGCTACAAACGCAACAGCGCCTTCCCAATGAGAAACGGAAGCTTCTCGCCAATCTGAGGGGCAGGCTGGTGTTCAAGGACAAAAAATAACCTTCGAATAATAAGGGAGACGATTAAACTGATCCTCCCCTATCTTTATCTTGTACATTGCAAATATTTGGACGCCAGCGCGGCAGATTAAGCGCAGACCATTCGGCTGCACCGCCTTTGATACTGTAAGCTTCAACCCCCTTTTCTCGCAGAAATTCAGCGACTACCCTTGTTCGGATTCCCATGGCACACACAAGAAACACTTTTCTATCTTTCCATTTTTTGGAGAGCTTCGAGAGATTGTCGGTAATGTCATGCGAATCCATGCGCTCCGACCCGGGAAGGTGAAAATGAATAAATTCGTTATATGGCCGAACATCAATGATTGAAATCCCTTTTCGCGGCGCTACGCCGCCGCGATCTTTGAGTTGTACCCACGCTTCTTTTGGAGATACGGGATAGGCCAGAGCATAAGCATCGAGAGGGTCAACTTCAAATTCAGTCCGAGTGGTTTTATTTTCATGTTTGCTTTTTTTCTTCTCTCCGGACTTGTTGATGAGAAGCTCTTCGTGCTCGATGTTCGGAAAATGAGACGCGTCGAGATATTCGAAATATTCATCAATATATGGGAACGGACTGTCGGGACAGATGAACACCGCAACAACCTCGCCATCTTCGTTCTTCATACTATCGAGTTTGTCCTGTTCTTTTTGTTTGGAAAGAAATTGCAATAATCCTTGAAGCGCAAAACCTGCGCTTGGTCCGGCGACGATGCCCCCTCGGCAGAGCTCTAGGCTTTTTTCAAACGATTCCTTGGTGCCGACATCTTCGAGGTGATCCGTTGCCTGCTTCCAATCAAAAGCTATTTCTCGAAGGAGGTTCGGTGTCCGCACGCCAGGCACGGGATTATTGGGCTGCCGCGCAACTCCAACCCGGATGATTTTTGATGACTTTCCTTTGAGATATCCGCCCGTTCCGACCATCGTGCCGGTCGTGCCAAGCCCAGCGCAAAACACGGTGATCTTGCCTTCCGTCTGCTCCCATATCTGCGGCCCCGTCCATCGCTCGTGGGCGCGCGGATTGGCTTCGTTGTCATATTGCCCCGGGTTGAACCACCCTCTCTCTTTTCCTATTTGCTTCGCTTTATAAATACCGCTTTCCTTATCACCCGGGTCGGGACAGATCGGCTCTTCGTTGACCATAATCTCGGTTCCAAAAAAGCGGAGCATCTGGAGCTTGCCCCACGTCACTTCGTGCGAAACGATCGCTTTGGTCTGCGGGATACCGAACAATCTCCCGATCACGGCCAAAGAAAAGACAGTATTGCCGGAAGAGTTCTCAATGAGCGAATGTATGCCGCCTAATCCTCCGGCACCACCTTCTTTTTCAAGAAGCATGTTGTACGCAGGAAGCGACTTCACGTTCGCGAGCGGGAGAAAATTCATAAGCTTCGCAAAAATGCGAATGCCGTCGCGGGCGAAAGGATTGAGGCGCCGCGGAATCTCCACAAGCGGCAGTGGCGGGTTGCAATCGGGATTCAAAAAATCTTTTACCGCATCCGGCCCGCCGAAGACGTTAAGCGGGAAAGGTGAATGTTTCATCTATCTGATTAGTGAGGTCGCCATAACGCTCGGTGATAAATCCCTGCGCAACGTAGCGACGATGCAACTCATATAATTTCCGTAATCGCTTCTGGGGATCCGGAATTATCGAGACGAGCTTTTTTTTAATTTTCTCCAAGAGCGCCTTATTCTCATTTTCCAATAAATCGACGTTGAGCGCTCCACCCTCCTGATCCTTCCGGCGAAGATATTCTGATTCTCTTAAAAAACCGATGAATTTTTCTGCGGGGATATGCGCCTTGATAAAATCCACATCGGCATCAGCCCGCACTTTATTGCCGACCACAAAGAGCAGGCTATATACGCCAGCCTCTTCGGCGAGCTTTCGATATTGCTCGAACACTTCGAGGCCACGCCTCGTCGGCTCGACAGTCAGAACCAGTAGGTCGAACTGCGCATGAAGTGTATTCGCGAACGCATCTACGCCCGCGACCATGTCGGTCACGACAACGCCAGAATCATCCATAAGATGCGAAAGGATATTCTCAAGAATGGCGAGATTATTGTGATAACAACTCGCGCCGATCTCTTCGGTATCATATGAACCGACGACAAGAAGCCGCAATGCGCCGTCGCCACGCCCGAATCGCGAAAGAACGGGGTCTTGCGGATCGCTCAGATGAATAAAGTTTGAATCGGCAGTGGGCGGCGTTGTTTTCCGGAACTGTACAATATCTTTGATACGGGCGTTCCTTCCTCTTAAATGCGTTTTAATGATCTTCGCCGCTGCGGGATGAGAGATATTCTGCTCGATTGGCAACTCGGCTTCGAATCCCAGAAGCGATCCGAGGTGCATGTTCAAGTCCGCATCAAGGGCTAGCACGGGATACTGCTTATTAATATATTGGGCAAAAAGGGCGGAAAGCGTTGTCTTGCCTGAGCCTCCTTTCCCCACAAATGCTATTCTCATGTATTCAAGGATAACGGCCACACGCTTCCATGGCAAATTAGTTGCAAGTAATTCGCATTTAGATATAATGGGGGAATGCAAAAGAAAGACGATCTCCGAACACTCTTGAGAAAAAGCGGCTATAAGGCGACTCCTTCCCGGATCGCCATTCTCGAGGTTTTCAAGAAAAATAAAAATCCGATAAGCGCTCAGGAAATCATTAATGAACTTCCCTCTGATACGGACCAGGCTACTGTTTATCGAACATTAAAATCTTTAAAAGGAAAAGGGGTGATCAAACCGATCGATCTGCGCCACAATCACGCACACTACGAGCTTGCAAACATCGTCGAGCATCACCATATTATCTGTCTCGGTTGTGGCAAGATCGAAGACGTACATCATTGCTGGGTCAAAGAGGTACAAGATACTGTCCTCCACGATTCCAAGCACTTTGCAGAGATACGACAGCACACATTGGAATTCTATGGCCTCTGCAAATCATGCGCCAAAAAACATCCCGACGGGGGTCGGTCTTGCTCTACCTCCTAACCTTGAGTGTTGGGGCGACAAGACTCGGACTTTCGTCTAGACAGTACAAGCATTATTTGAGCTCCGGCTCGGCTGACCTAGCGCCATAGGGAATCGATTCATCGAGAAACTTTGTGTACTCCCCATATTCTAAATATCCATTTATCCAGATCAAAAAAAGGGCGCGCCGTTATCGACGCGCCCAATCCCTGTAAAACATTTACTCTTCAGAGGCAACAATTCCCCAAATTCCAGAATAGGGATCATAGAGACATTCTTTTGGTTTCGCGGTAAAAGAATTTTCTTCTCCCACCACGGCCCTTGGTCTGCAATCTGAACAAGCGTAGCGATATTCACAGTCACGGCAAGTTGTTATCTTGTCTTTCGATAACCCTTGAGCACCTATCGCCTTATCACCACTCAGAATGTTCGAAAGGGAATCTTGGAGGACATTTCCGTAACTGACGCGTCGCTCCATGATGCATGGATATACCGCCCCATTGGAACTCACGCAAATCTTCGTGAGAAAGCAATTGTGTCCACGCATTCTCCGTAGAAAAGTATCTTCGGTGCAGGGCGGAAAAGCAGGTTTACTTTGTAGCACTGACTTAAGCAACTTCTCGGAAATGACATCAACCGATGCACCTCTCCCGCTTGGGCGCACAACGTCGAATTTCACATGCTTCACGCCGATTTTTTTCAGGTAGGCAATCGTTTGTTCACATTCAGATTCGTTCTGACGCATACCCACCACGGCAACCCTCAGATCACAGCCCGCATCGATGACCCGCTTGATTCCCTCCAGTGTCTTTTTGTGACTTCCAGGAGAAAGCGTTACCAGTTCGTGTGTTTGGGGTGTTTCTCCGTAAAAAGAAATTGCTACGTGCACATCGTTGGTCACAAATGCTGAAATAAATTTTTCAGTGAGCAGTGTTGCATTGGTAAAGACTTCAATGAAGGTGAATCTAGATTCCCGCGCGTACTCGATGAGAGAAACAAGGTCATCTCCCAACAAAAGCGGTTCGCCACCGATGAATTGCAATCTTTTACAACCGAGGCAACTCAACTCATTGATAATCCTTCGCCAATCGGCTATCTGCATCTTTTCAGAACCGATTAGAGATGCGCATCCCTGTTCATAGCAATGCACGCAACGAAGATTGCGGCCAGCGGTGACTTCCAGCCAGGCAAATTCAAGCCCCGGTGATGTCATCGCTGGGTTAATCCTTCCCGACACTTCTCCAACGTTGCAATATCTTCCCAGGTTGTTTGCAACAAGCTTATCGAGATAAGTCATGCATCGACCGGGAGAAAACCGAGACGTTGAAGAAAATATATCGGAAAGAGACCGCGCGTTTTCGCATGCAAGAAGAAACGCTTTTGAATGTTCGTTAACGGAATAGACAGCGCCATTCCGCAAGTCATAAAGAGCACCTCGCTTTATGCCAGATACCAATACAACTTTTTCCGCAAGAGCAAATGCCTGTTCCGTTCTCATTTCGTCCTCCTGAATTTTGAAGTATCCGATCAATAAATAACCTAAATTTATATATTTGTCAATTAGACATTTAAAAAGAAACCTACCACAATTATCCTTATGATTACTTTAAAGTTCGTTGTAGATAAAGATTTTATCCTCCAACATATCCTTAAAAGCTATTCGGATCACCTTCCTTTTTTAAGAATTAAAAAGAAGGTTTTTGAGACAAATTCCGATCTTTATCAGGTTCTTTCTCAAAATTTGGAACCGCTTGTTATCGAACATGGCATCGCTAAGGGACTTTCCATGGCAACAAAAAACCTCAATAAAGATCTTTTCTTGGTCTATAAAACGAACGATTTCAAAAAGATATTTCGTGAAGCCGAACGCTATGCCATAACCGTGGAGAAGCAATGGAACAAAAACTATACAACTTCCATCCGTGATCTCAGCAATATAACAAAAATCGATTTCTCGAAGATCGATAAGCAAATCACAGTATACATTTCACATCCACGCCTCTCACGCGGAAGATCATATATCGAGGACAATGCCATTGCATGGTCTCATCCTGATGAATGGAAGAATTATGCAACGGTCTATCTCTGGCATGAAATAATGCATCACATCACGAAAGATATTCCGTGTGCGCCGCATTTAATGCATTCTCTAATAGAGCTTTCCTGTGATAATGAACTACGGATCCGCCTCAACGGCGGCAAGGCATATTTCAAAGAAGGCGGCGCTCTTTTGGGTCACAAATATCTCGTTAATCTGAATAAAAAACTTCTCCCCGACTGGAAAAACTATCTCAAAGATCCCAATGAAAATATCTATCAGTTTGAAAAACGGATGCGAAAGAAATATAAAGAAGAAAAACTTTTAAGACCGATGTCCAAGATTGCCGAATGGGCGGAGTGGCATTAAAAAAGTAAAGACGCCTTCCCTCAAGAGAGAAGGCGTCTCATCAAGCGCCGGATTGTTTCAGTCGACAAACGGGCTACAGGCCGGCGAGCAATCCGGGCCACATTGCGGGATACAACGGCCGAGTTCCTGGTTGAGGTCAGAAGTGACTTTCGTCAACTCCATTTCCTCTTCCTGTTGATTAGCGGAAAGAACAAGGGATTCATTCATATAACACCCCTCCGGAGGTGCTATAAAAATAGCAACTTTAAGCTTATATTTTGTCAAAATGACTGCTTTTAAAAAGTCCGAGTCCTATTGGGGTGGCCCGTTTTTTGCAAAAAACCGATTTTGAAAATGTAACAAAAATGAGGCCTGTGGGTCTTTAAAGATTGAAACTTGCGTGTTGCGGGGGCAAGACTCGGACTTTCGTCTAGACAGTACAAGCATTATTTGAGCTCCGGCTCGGCTGACCTAGTGCCACAGGGAATAGGTCAGCCGGAAACTTTGTACTAGTGTCGTCTTTTTTGATACGCTTGCCCCTGCTATTTCGCGAGTGACTCTTCGTATAAGGGAATCGCCTTTTCTAAAAATACTGGAAAGTTAGGATTTTCTTCGTAGAGCGCCGTCCATTTCTTCCTTAGTTCTTGATGCATCGGATAACCATTGTCCAAAGGCAAATTTCGTTTTTTTAAAATAGGATTCAAGAGTACCGTCAGTGATTCTTTCAGATCATGTATTTCCTGATTCGAAAATCCCGCCGCTTCGCATTGTTCCCAGTAATACCAATGAAAAAGAAAATGCATTATCTCGTGATAGATTGTGGTGGCGCAACGCTCGCGCGGCGAACGATCGAAAAGGAAAAGCGATGGCTCGTCCGGATCATAAGGAGCACGATGAAATGTAGTGAGATAAATTTTCACCGATTCGGAACGCAAAGGTTTTTGCATTAATGATATAAGGTCCCCCTCGACTTGATTGCCCAAAACGTTCTTCTCGAGCCATTGTTTGAAATCAGAAACCTTACGAGTATCGTAAAATTCTTTTTCGAGATACTGTCTTAAAAATTTCTTATCGCCAACATTTTCAACAGTAACTCCTTCTGGAAGAAATTTTTTCCAATCAATGCCGTAACTCGTTGCCATTACTGCGGTTTGCCAATTCCATATATCACGGTCAAGAGACTCACAAAAAATCAATTTCATAGTAGTAGTATAAAAAAACGGAGGGTTTGATTCAACCCTCCGTGGTTATGAAACAGAACGTTGCGGTTAATTGTTGCAGTCGCCGGAAACGACATCGCAAGTCCGAGTCCTGTCGGGGTGGCCCGTTTTTTGCGAAAAACCGATTTTGAAAATGTAGCAAAAATGAGGCCCGTGGGTCTTTAAAGATTGAAACTTGAGTGTTGCGGGGGCAAGACTCGGACTTGCTTCGGGAGCTTATGGGGCTCCCCGGAAAACCTTTCCCAACCCTCCCGCGATATTTTTCCCAAATTATGGCGGGGAAAATATCGCGAGATTCGTCCTGTGGACGACTCGTAATAACAAGGGATACAGCTCACCTATTTTATTTCTTTTTGCAACAATTGTCAAAATAAAAAAACGATGTCATGATGGAGAATATGATACAGAATGACATTAAAAAGATTTTTGCGGGCAAGAAAATAACGCTCATGGGGCTTGGTCTTCTGGGGCGCGGCGTGGGCGATGCGGAACTTTTTGCGGCGGCGGGTGCGGAGCTTATCGTGACCGACATGAAAAGCGCGGCTGATCTCGCGCCGTCAATCGAACGATTAAAGCAGTTTTCCAATATCGCCTACCACCTCGGAGAACATCGGCTCGAAGACTTCGAGAACCGCGACATGATCGTACGCGCACCGAATGTGCCGCTCGATTCTCCTTTTCTCGCCCATGCCCGCGAGAAGCACATTCCGATCGAGATGGACGCATCGCTTTTCGCAAAACTTTCGCATGCTTCGATCATCGGCATCACCGGGACGCGCGGAAAATCAACGGTCACGCACCTTGTTTACGAGATGGCGAAGGCGGCGGGGAAAAATCCTCATCTCGGAGGGAACGAACGGGGCGTGGCGACGCTCCAGCTTCTGCCCGAAATAAACGAAGGCGATCTTGTCATCCTCGAGCTTGATTCGTGGCAGCTCCAGGGATTCGAGGAAAGCATGATCAGCCCGCACATTTCCATCTGGACCAATTTCATGCCCGATCACATGAATTACTACAAAGGCGACATGGATCGCTATTTCCGTGATAAGGCGGCTATCGCGCGGTTTCAAAAAGCAGGAGATGTCTTCATCACCATCCCGGAAATAAAGGAAAAAATAGAAACGACGTTCGGCTCGCTTCAGGGAACATGCGTTACGAACGCCTTACTTCCGGACGATTGGGATATCGCCCTGCCCGGCGAACATAATCGAAAAAATGCCGGCTATGCCGCGGCCGCCGCAAGGACTCTCGGCATTTCAGACGACATCATTAAGAATGTATTAAAGAATTTTTCCGGCTTGCCGGGACGCATGGAATTCCTCGGGGAAAAGAACGGTATTGCATTCTATAACGACGCGAATTCCACGACGCCGGAAGCCGCAGTTGCCGCGCTTCGAACCTTCGCAAGCACAGGACGTCCGATCATACTTATTGGCGGCGGGAGCGATAAAGAACTGGATTTTACCGAACTTGCCCGCGAAATAGAGGAAAAGGTGAAAAAAGCGGTTTTCTTCATTGGAAAGGCAACCGAAAAATTGCAAAAGCTTCTGCCGGAAGAGTTCCCCGCTGAAACCGTATCGAACATGTCCGATGCCGTCACCCATGCGCTCAGCTCGGCAAAAGCCGGGGATATCATCCTGCTTTCGCCCGGCGCAACAAGCTTCGGCGTTTTCAAAAATGAGTACGATCGCGGCGACCAGTTCAAGGCATACTTTGATGGATTATCTTCTTCCTAGTCGCATCTCGGGGAAATTTTTGCCGTCATCCAAATATGGCGTATTGCGGGAAATCTCAAGCCATCCCTCTGTATCGCAAAACGGAGCCTGGAAATAAAATCCGGATCCGGACATCCGCCGGAATGACAAAGAATGGAACAGGTTACGGGTTGAATCAACGCTCAAAATGCGTTATATTTCTTGCATGGCAACGATCTCCAAGGAAGAGCTCCGGCATCTCGCGGATCTGGCACGCATCAAGATAGATCCAAAAGAAGAGGATAAGCTGATCAAGGACCTCGGCAGTATCCTTGGGCATTTTGAAGAACTGCAGGAACTCGACACTACGACCGTTGCACCGATGACCGGCGGAACAGATCTTAAGAATGTTTTCCGCAACGATACCGAACGCGAAAGCACGAACCGGGGCGCAGGACTCGAAGCATTTCCCGAGAGTAAAAACGGATTTTTGAAGATCCCGCCGGTGTTTGAATAAGAAACAGCCTGGATCCCCGTCTGCACGGGGATGACATATTAAGAATATGGAACCCCTGCATAATCTGACCATTAAGAAATTTCACGAGGGACTTTTGGACAAAAAGTTTTCCGCCCTGGAGATCACGCAGGAATATTTTGCGCGCATCAAGGAAAAGGATCCCGAGATCGGCGCCTATCTGAGTCTGGCGGAAGAGTCGGCTGCCCGCGAAGCGGAAACGATAGATATCGCCATCGCAAGGGACGAAACCGTGAGCGATCTCGCAGGCGTTCCCCTAGCGATCAAGGACGTCATTCTCATTAAAGATCAGCCCGCAACCGCAGCATCGAAGATGCTGGAACATTATCGGGCAAGTTATGACGCGGGGGTCATCAAAAAACTGAAATCGCAGCATGCCGTTTTTCTCGGAAAAACGAACATGGATGAGTTCGCCATGGGATCATCCACGGAAAATTCAGCTTTCAAGAAAACCAGGAACCCCCACGATCTTACGCGCGTACCGGGCGGTTCATCGGGCGGTTCCGCTGCGGCCGTTGCGGCGCATCTGTCGCTTGCGGCACTCGGTTCAGATACCGGCGGCTCCATCCGCGAACCGGCATCCTTCTGCGGCGTGGTCGGCCTCAAGCCGACCTACGGAGCCGTTTCGCGCTCCGGCCTTATCGCCATGGCATCCAGCCTTGATCAGATCGGCCCGCTCACAAAAACCGTTGAGGATTCCGCGATCATGCTCAAGGCGATCGCCGGATACGATCCGCTCGACGCGACCAGCACTGAAACAAATTATAAAGACCTCAACCATCCGAAATTGGAAACAGTGAAACAGCTCGTGGTCGGCATCCCGGACGAATATTTCGTTTCAGGCACCGACGATGCCGTCACGAAGGAGGTTGAAGATACGATCAAAAAGATAAAAAGTCTGGGACTGAAATTCAAAAAGGTTTCCCTCCCCCATACAAAATACGCGCTTTCCGTTTATTATGTCATCATGCCCGCAGAAGTAAGCTCGAATCTGGCGCGATTCGACGGCATCCGCTACGGCACGCCGCATAAGCATGAGGAAAAAAATCTGCAGGAGATCTATCTGAACAGAAAAGGCTTCGGTTTCGGGCCGGAGACCAAGCGTCGCGCGATCCTCGGGACATTCGTTCTTTCCTCGGGCTATTACGATGCGTATTACGACAAAGCACAGCGCGTGCGAACGCTCATTGCGAACGATTTCACAACGGCCTTCGAGGACGTCGATGTCCTTCTGACACCGGTCACGCCGACCCCCGCGTTCAAGATCGGCGAGAAAACGGATGACCCGCTCGCGATGTATCTCTCTGATATTTTCACGATCCCCGTAAATCTCGCCGGGCTTCCCGCCCTCGTCTTGCCGACCAAGCACGACCTCGCGCCGGGTGAACTGCCGATCGGCTTTCAACTCATCGGCAAAAAATGGCATGAGGCGGATATTTTGGGCATCGGACAATTTTACGAAAAAATATAATCATTCCTCGCCGTTCGCGATAAAATTCTGACATTCTTTGTCGTTCAATAACTTTTCCATGAACTTTCAGACGATCTCATTGACTGCTTCCCGATATTCCGAGACCGCGGGACATCTCGGACAGACGGCGCTTGCGGCCTATAACGCCAACCTTTTCATGCTTGAAATATTCGCCGTCCTCGTATCGGCGATATTCATCACGGGAACGATCATCATCATCATCAAAACAGGCTGGCTCTCCATTCGCGTTGACCGCGTACGCGACGTCATCCTGAAGACCGATATGCCCAAAAAACACGCCAAAGAAGCCTGGGCCACGGTCCAGAAACATTTTTTCTCGGGCAATCCCAGTGATCTTAAGATGTCGATCGTGGAAGCGGACAATATGTTGAACGATGCCCTGCGGTATGCCGGAATCCGGGGCACCAACCTTGGTGAGCGGCTGAAGAACATCAAACGCAGCCAGATGCCGAATCTCGAAGACATCTGGGACGCTCACAAATTACGCAATGAAATCGCGCATGAAACGAACTTCGTCCTTAAGCGCGACACCGCAGAACATGCCCTTGAAACCTATAATGTGGCCCTGAAAAATCTTGGTGTGTTCGATATAGAGAAGAAACAACCCACAGAACCCGAACCACCTTCCCCTGCTACATCATAAAAATCCCCGCCAAAGCGGGGATTTTTATGACCTTCAAACCTTATACTTTTACGGAGCCGTGGTCGTTGCGGTGTTCACTTTGACCGCTGCCGTGGTCGTTGTAACAGTCGGCACAGAGATCGGTGAACCATTTATGCTTGTCACGGTTATGTTTGGCGTTCCGGGAGTATAGGTGCCTGAAATTTGTATCATCGTTCCGAGAAGCGGCTGCAACGCTGCCGCAACTCCGCTCGCGGAAGAATTTTTCACATATGTCTTCACGCCATACGGCGTGGTCACGATATAGGTGTTCTTCCCAAGGCCCGCGGAAAGCGTACCGCTTATCGAAACCGACGTCGAAGAAGCCGTTGAAGAAGAACTGGTAGGCAATACAAGGAACGAAAGATTGGTCATGAGATCCTGATTTTCCGCCGTGATCGATGCGACCTCCGTCGTCAGTGCGGTATTCGACGCATTAAGCATCTGAAGTTGCGACGCAGAACCTTGCGCCATACCCTGGCTCTGCCCGTTTATCGCCTGGAGCTGATTGTTCAAGTTGTTATTTTTATAAAAGAGATAGCCCGTAAAGCAGCAAAGAACAACAACAACGACAGCTTCAATTATTTCCACAAGTTTACTCCCGCTTTTTTTCTGCGCCATAGGCGCCGTATACGTAGGAAAATTTCCCGCGAGAGGCGTTTTTGAAAGCGGGCTCTTCTGTGTCATGACGGGCGTTTTTCCGATGTCCGTGGAAATGTTCATTGCGGGAGCAACCCTCGAGGCGGGCGCACTTGGAGTACTGGAAGCGGGTGCAACCGAGGAGACCAAGTCGCTCACGCGAACCGTCTGTTGCGGCTCGGAACTCTTCACCTGACCCGCAACCATGCCTGGCCCCGAAAACGAAACGAATTTCGGCGATGCGACAGCTGCAGTTCCGGCAACATCTGTCGTTTTCGGAGAAACAATCGGCTCCGCAGGAACCACGGTCGCACTGCCTTCCACTTTTTTCAAAGTATCCTCAACGTCAAGCGGTGCCCAACCGACTCCCACCAATGCCGCTTTTACCGCGTCGCGCGAAATGCCGAGTTTGAGCTGAGACGAAACATATTCAACAAGCTGATCCTGTATCATGGATATTTTTTAGATTATTAAAATAAAAGAGCGACGTTTTCTTTATTTAATTGTAACTCATTCGAGGCGAAATCAATATATCAGTAATGCACAGGCGGCATCTCGGTTTTATCCATGGCCCGGATATGATTAAGGTTGAAAATCACCCCTCACTCACCTATAATGGGATTCGTTCGGGCGCGGGTGGCGAAACTGGCAGACGCACTACCTTGAGGTGGTAGCGCCCGTAAGGGCTTGCAGGTTCAAATCCTGTCCCGCGCACTATGAACAAAAAAGAGGGGAAGCGCTTCCCCTCTTTTGGTTATGACCCTTGCCGTCTCGGGTCTGTTGAGTTTTTACGCCGCGAAGCTTTTTCTTATCCCAACATGGGAGGGGAAAGCTTTACGGTTCATCGCTTTGTACCCCATAGAAGCGATTCCGCAGTACCAGGAACGTTGATTTCCTGTCTTTGCGCACTAAAGTTAGTTTAGTGTTTATTAAAATCTTCGTCAAACTGAATTTTATAACTCGCTCATGACTTTACATTCGAACAACTGGCATTATTCTCTATTGTGAAGCGGGGCCTTTCTGTGAACGGAGAGTTGTTTCTGTTAGAATTGAATCTATCATGATCGACGTAAGTCTTGGCATCGCCGTTATCCTGATCACCGCATTCGGCTATTTCAGCAACTTTCTCAACTGGCGCTATCTGAACTATCGGATCATCCGTCTCCTCTATTATGTAGGAGCTATCGTTCATGAGACCTCGCACGCAATACTCTGCATTCTCACGGGTTCGAGAATACAGGAATTCACCGTTTTTTCCGATCAGCCGCACGTCGTGCACGGAAAATCAAAACTGCCGTTTTTGGGCGAACTTTTGATCTCTCTCGCCCCGATCGCCGGAGGACTATTCTTTCTTTTTCTGATAAATCACTTTTGCCTGAAAGATTATTTTGTAATTCCGCAATTTTCGATTGAGGAGAGCTGGCAGAACATCCTCCTTGGGCCACTGAAGCTTTTATCGCAGATAAACCTCCTGCGCTGGCAAAGCTGGGTGATGATATTCCTCTCTTTCAATGCCGGAGCGATGCTCGGACCCTCGGTGCGCGATCTTAAAAATGTCTGGCCCGCGCTCATCATTCTTCTTTTTATAAAATCGCCGTTTCTCACGGGCATCTGCCTTGCGGCACTCAGCCTGATCTTTGCGAACATCATCCTCCAGGTTGCGGTTATTCTTATCCTGAAGGTGCTATCCATCATATGGCCATGGCGATAAGCTTGTCACCTCTTTCATTTATTCCCGTATCATGTAAAAAATCTGAACCCGCGGATGATCTCGAATATCCCTCGGAAGACAAAAATGAAACGGGCCGTCATGGAGTGACGGCCCTTGTTTTTTGAGCGGGCATTCTTGCGGGGCGCCGATGCGGCATGAGAAACGTCACATATCGGATCGGGCCGTAGTTGCGCTCCCGATTCCAGACATCAAACGTGATCCCGAGCGTTCCCCGACTTCTCCAAAACTGGAGCACCTGAGCAAACGACGCGCAAGCCCACACTTTCCGGACGATCTTCATGTCGTCCCTCTGCTCACTGGCGGATTCTTCCGCTGAACTAAGTTCGCGCGCGAACACCTGGTTTGCGCGGGCAACATCACCAGTCGGTTCCACGAACCACTCTATTAATTGCGCCATGACGGCACCTCCTTCCCCCTTTATACTCCCATCGGTTCCTTTTTTCCACCGTCATGACCACCCACGGAGGTATGGTCATTTTTTATAAGATATTATGGATCGGCCAAATGATGACCTCAAAAAATTTAAGTAAAAGAGGGCGTCTGATCCAATTTTCCTTGTCAACGATCCTTGCATTCGCAATATCATCCAGAAATTGACGCTTCAGCTCGGCGATAAAATCCTGATCGAGACTTTTTATATTCCCCTCAAGGTTCAGCAGCAGGCTGAGATTGTCGACATTCGCGCTGCCCACACTGCCCCAGATGTCATCGATAATGCCGGTTTTCGCATGCAGAATTCTCCCGCCGCCATACCGGTAGATCTTGATCCCCGCGCGGAGCGCCAGAAGAAAATAAGACCCTGCCGCAATGTCCGCAATATGAACATCCGAGCGCGCGGGCAGGAGTATCCTGACGTCAACGCCGCGCCGCGCCGCCTTCGTGAGCGATCTGAATATTTTCACGCTCGGCACGAAATACGGCGTTGTCAGATAGATATATTTTTTCGCTTTCCGGATCGTTCGCCTCAGATCATGATAGATATAACGGCGGCGGAATCGCGGCGAATTTACGAGAAAGGAAAAATCCTCGCTCACTCCAAATACCGGTTTGAATTTGAAAAATTTATGCCGGGAAACGGCGATCCATGCCTGGTTGAAAGCTTCCTGCATTTCGGCAACGACCGGGCCGGTTATCCTGACATTCGTATCGCGCCAATCCTTCATGCGATCATCGAGTCCGACACCGCCGGTATGCGCCACGTTCCCGTCAACCACCAATATCTTGCGGTGGTCGCGCCGGAACCAGGAGGAAAAATTTCTGATCCGCCACTGCTGAATGGGATTGAAGAACTTTATTTCGACGCCAAGAGCCATAAGCGAACGTTCAGTTGCGGAATTCAAAAAATCAAAACTACCGACCGCGTCGCCGATTATCCTGATCTTCACGCCTTCTCTGTTTTTCCTTTTCAGCACATCAAAAAACCTCGCGCCGATCTCGCCCATGCCAAAAATATACTGTTCAATGTCTATGGTTGCGTGCGCCGCAGCGCAGTCAGCCAGCATGATGTCCCATGCATCCGCGGACCGCAGATAAAATTGCCACGTCGTATCAGACATTGATGGAAAATATGCATTTGAACCACGCGAATTTCAAGAGTACGGAGAACATCGCGAGAAAAACAAAAAGTCCGACCACGGTGCTCGCCATGATGAGCTTTTGACTCCGGAGAATGTCTTCAACGGAAAGCTCATGCTTGGCACGGCCGATGGTCGGCGTGAAAGACGGCTGACCATGGAAATGATTCATGCCGCCGAGCCGAACGCCAAGCGCCCCCGAAAAAGCGCAGATACCGATGCCGCCGTTCGGGCTTTCACCCGTCTGGCTTTGCTTCAGAACCGTCGTCCAGCAGAGCCCCGCGTCATAGCGCAGCATGACCGAGGCAACGATGACAAAAAGGAACGCAAGGCGCGCGGGAATAAAATTCAAAACGTCATCGAGGCGCGCCGCGCACCAGCCGAAATGCACATAGCGCTCCGTTTTATAGCCGACCATCGAATCAAGCGTGTTCACGGTCTTATAGGCAATAATGCCGCCGATACCGAAAAGAAAAGCATAAAAAAGCGGCGCAATGATGGCATCGTTCAGATTCTCGGAAAGCGATTCTATCGTACCGCGGATGATATCATGATCGGATAAATCTTTCGTGTCGCGGCTCACGATATCGGCAAGATGCGCGCGCGCCGCCGCGTGGTCGCCTTTTCGAAGATCATGCGCAACCGTTTCTCCGGCATCAAGCAAAGATCGAAACGCAAGTCCTGTATAAAATATAAAAACGCTCCAAGCGCAGCCGAGAAAGAAATTCATCCGAAAGAGAAGCCAAGAGATACCGAGCCCTATGCCAAGCGTCACCGCAAGCGTCGCGATCACCAAAAATATGCCGGCCAATCTTTTTGAAAAGTGCGCATGATAGAGTTTTCCCTCTTCCCAGTCGATCAAACGGCCAATGAAACGGATGGGGTGGTATTTTGTCTCGGGGTCGCCTATAATTGCGTCCAGCACAAACCCCGCGAGAAGCGGCCATGCAAGAAAAAGAGGTGAGAGAAAGTGATCCATAAAATTCAAGGGAAAATCGAGAGGGATTCTCTGGTGGTTTTTATCCCTCCGGAAATTTTTCCCTCTCCGCGCGCCATCTCATGGGCGGTCTATGGCGGCGGCATTTCGACCCCGCGCTATGTTGTCAATCATACCATCGCCCCAAATACCTGGGTAGAAGATAGCTGCGCTTATGCCAAATCGGTCGCACGCAAACTTCTTCTGCCCGCGAACGAGACGATCGTCATGATGACATCCGTAAAACAGCGCTTCGCGGGGTATGCAGAATGCTGGCACGGCGATCTTTCCGTACAGACATTCGCGACCGTCGGCCTGGGGAACTCGCTCGCCGCAGGCGATCCCGCGAGCGGATCCTCCCAGCCAGGGACCATCAATCTCATCGTTCCCATTGCAGCAGCGCTGACCGACGAAGCGCTGATCGAGTGCGTCGCGATCGCTACCGAAGCAAAGCTGGCATTTCTTTTCGAACATGACGTCAAAAGCGTTGTTTCAAACAGACCGGCCACCGGAACCGGGACCGATTGCATCACCATCGTATCGCTCGGCATTGGAGAAGAACTATCCTATGCCGGAAAACACACCAAACTCGGCGAACTCATCGGCCGCGCCGTCGCTGCCGCCATGGACGACAGTCTCGGAAAACGTTTTGCACACTGATCCCCAAGCCCCGGCCCAAATGCCGGGGTTTTCTTTTTTAAATCGGCTTCTTTTCCTGCATCATTTTCTTCACGAGCGGATGGATGTCCCGAATGAGACTATCCGCATCAAGAGATGACGGTTCCTGATATTTTTTTCGGAGTTCGGCGACGATCTTCCGGTGCTCGGGATAGAGCATGTTCTTTTCCCTAAAAACATCGAGCCATGCCGGAGAATTTATGACGAGAATATTGAAGATCTCCGAGATATGCCATAAGAAGAAATTATGTTCGGGATCGCGGTAGCGTGGATAATTTTTTTCGACATAAGCATAGAACATGAAATGCAGCATTTCATGCGCGATCGTAACCGGGATATACTTCTTATTTCGATATTCCATGGGAACCTGAAACGTCTTATCATCCAAAAAACGCGGGAACATGCCCCATATCGTCGCATAGGCGATATATTTTCCCGGTGGCCATGGACAGCCGTGAAAGATATCGTCCGTCATTTCGAAAAATATCCCCTCTTTCTTCCGCCAATCGCGCTCGTACCGCTCCATATTTTTTGAAGCGATCCCCCTGTTTTTTCGATAAATATCTTTCACATATTTTTCAGCGAAGATCCGGTCGACGATCTTCCCGTTTTTGATCGCTTGCCGCAACAGAGGATGCCATCTGAGGATCGCCCATCGCAGGCTTCGTCCGTTATCAAAATCAGCTTGGCCGACAAATGACCCGAACGAAGCAATATCTTTTCGAGCGCTGATCCTGAATTTTACTCTGGGGTACATAAAAATGTGACAATCTACTTGATCAGCTTCTTCTTGCGACCGACGATCTCAAGAGCCTGTTCATCCGTCAGCAGAACCGTCGGATATTTCGACCTCAGCTTGAATGCATCCAGTATTTTTACAGCCTCTCCTTCGTAATGGGGGCCGATAACGACATCGGTCAATCGGAGCCCTCTATCATTTTTTAGATTTACAGCCCTGCTGTCATCGAAAGGTTTGGCGACCGCAATGTTCGGTCCTGCGAGGACGCTCCCCGCACTCACGCCATAATATAAGCCTCCTTTCTTTGCGAATTTTATAATTTCCCTGTCCAGCTCCGTTTTTCTGACGCCATACAAATAAAGAAAGGTGTTGCCTCCGCACACGTAAACAATATCCCTATCCGCAAGCTCATTCTTCTTTATTTTCCGGTTCAAACTGAAAATCGAAATGTTCTCTTTGGCGATGCCGATACCGGTGATCATTTTCATCTCCTGCCTCACCCACTTCCAGTCCTTACTTTTTTTATCAGCCGTCGTCACCAGAAAAATCCTTATCTCCGAAGGTTCCTTGGCGGCTAAGCGCAAAAACTCCTTCGCGATCTTCGGGTTGTACTTCCAGCCATGAGAGGTAAGGAGAAGTTTCATATTGAAATTATCGCACGATTACCGATTTAAAAAAGCGCTCCTGAAAATCGGTGGCGGAGCGGATTTCTTCGTCATTAAATTCTGCGGCACCCGCGACCAAGATCAATTTATCGTCATCGTCATTCAAGCGATGGATGATCGCAATACACTTGCCGGTAAATTCTTTCAGCGGTTCAGCGACACCGAGCACGTAAGCATCCGTCTCCTCGCCGTCATCGCTTTTCGTGTGCGGGACATAACCGTAATTGATCGGATACTCAAATCCCCATTCAGGATGCCTGCTGCCAAGCGGACGATCAATGATCACCTTAACCATGGTATTGAGAAAATAAGAAGCGGGGCTCACATATCTCAACACCATCTCCCTGATCTCATCCCTTAAATTGATTCCGCCGAGTTTTTCCATCGGCACCCATTCCAGCTGATAGAAATTATCGGGAGATTGACGTTGCGCTTCCGGCCCGCCGAGCGCAAGCATGCCGCTCCATGATTTTGCGCCATAAAAATATTCATGGGAATCGGCCGTTTCGAATTCGCCCGTCTTTTCGCCAAGCACGACATCCAGATTCGTTTCTTCTTTCAGTTCGCGCACGGCGGCCTGTTCCACTGTTTCGCCAGCCTCTACGCCACCACCAGGAACAGCATAATATTCCCTTCCTTTCTTAAGGCGGTGGAAAAGAAGCAACTTGTTTTGATCGATAACAAATATTGCGGCCCGCTGTCTCATAAACTGATTCTATCGTGAATTTTAAGATAGGGATAGCGGGCTTAACCCAAAAACCGTGGCGATTTTCGCTTATCACTGCCGTGGACAATGGGATCGTAACCGCACAACGGTCATTTATCCGTGGCACCTTCCATAACCCAATATGATATAATAAAAAACAATAAAGCGTCCGCAAAGGTCGGTCGAGAACCATGAAGCATTTCGCTTTACTATGGTGAAAAGAACGCCAAAGAGAGAAGATATAGACCATAAGTTGCTCGTTTCCGAAATGCGCTACCGCAAGCTATTCGAGACGGCCAAAGACGGCATATTGCTCATTGATCCCGCGACGGAAAAGATCATAGATGCCAATCCCTTTCTGCTTGATATGATCGGATATTCTCTGTGCGATATCATCGGAAAGAAACTTTGGGAAATCGGGACATTTGAAGATATCGAAGTCACGAAGGCACTCTTCGCGGAATTGCAGAAAAACGGATATGTTCACTACGAGGATATACCGCTCAAATCCAAAGATGGAACGGAACATGCGGTTGAATTTGTGAGCAACAAATATCGCATCGACGGCTCAACGATGATCCAGTGCAATATACGCGACATTACCGTGCGCAAGACGGCAGAAAAGAAAGCGGCGACCTATTTGGAGGAGCTCGAAAAAGTGAACAAGACGATGGTCGGCCGGGAACTGAAGATGGTTGAGCTTAAGGGGGAAATCGAAAAGCTTAAGGAAAAATTGACCGGAAAATAACGGTCGATCCCCGTGGAATGATCTATGTTCTCTATCCAACCGATGCGTCACTTATCGACGCTTATATTTTTACATATCTCAAACGCCTCACCGATACTCATGGACGTGATGGTCGCTCACCAGCTCACTTGTTCACCGCGCACCAGATGAAAATTGAATCGCTTAAGATCTAGAGCGTGAGCGTTGAACCGGATTCGTAAATGGCAGTACTCGTTGTCACGAGGCTATTGCTTCCGCTGGTATATTTTTTGCTTTCCAGAAATGCCCCGAACTCATACATGCCAGCCGCATTCGCGGCATAGGCGTAGTAATAGCCAGCATTATTTGTGGGATCGACCGGCAACGAACCGAAAGGAGTGCCTCCGGCAACCTGCGTAAAATCAATGGGTATCCAACCGGTCGCATTGATCTTTCGGTAATTCGCGGATGAGCTGCTTGAGTTTGACGTGATGCCGGCACTCGTAAAAATACCGCACCGGGATGCCGTTGTTCCTGTTCCGAGAGGCGTGGAAAGATAACAAGCGGAATATGACGATGCAAGATTGTAATTTCCGTTTGCGAGAGAGAGGGAGATGACGGTTCGCAACGTACTGAAATCAGAGACCCTGCTTGAATCCCTTGACTGACGCAACATTTCGGCAGGATTCATAGTAAGCACCACGACAACAGAAAGTATGGCTATGATGGCGATAACAACCAAGAGTTCAATGAGGGTAAATCCTTTTTCTTCTTTTTTTATAATGTTAAACATTGCTGTGTTCGCGATGGCGATGACTTACCAGAAAGAGGATTCCGCACGCGATAGCCAGTTCGATCAAACTTATGGCAATGATCAGATAGATGACCTGCAAAAGGATGCCGTCCCGTGTCTCGAACGCATCCTTCACCGGCTCCTGGGAAATGATCCCCCATCCGTAAGTAGGGATAGGTTCATATGCGGCGACCCGTTCCACGCGCTCGATAGGGTTGTAGGCGATTGCCGTCCCGCTTTGCCCCTGCATTAATTTTTGAACCACCGGGATGCTCGAATAATCTATGATCGGCCCGTCTGACGCGTACTTCGGATGAGTGATGATATGGCCCAATCGATCAACAACATAAGCAAACCCATTGCTTCCAAGGTCGATGTCCTTGCCATAGTCGGAAAATTCATTGATAGGCACCGTGATCCCCACGACCCCCACAAGGACAGAGGCTTTCCGTATGGGCACTAAAACTTCGATATGATTGTTCTTTGGATACACGCTTCGCTGAAAAACATCGGAGACGAACGAATCGGCTCCATTTTCCAAAATTGGCGTTTTCCACTCGCTGAACGCATCATCGGGTTGCCCAATACCCTCATCCGCGATACCCGGGAACACCACTTTTATATTTCCCTGCGTATCCACCAATAAAAATCTCCCGATAAAATAATCGTAGTTCTTGGGATCATTCTGCAAATTGATAATGATATTCTTTGCTGCGCTCCAATTGCCCGCGGCGACATCATTGATCACTTCGGGTTGCGATGCATATATCTGAACGATCGAGGTCAGTTGCTGAAGTTTCAATCCAATTGCCGAGGCCGTAAGACTGGCCACTGTTTCCCGCTGGCTAAAAACCTCCTGGGTTAAATTCTTATTGAAACTTCGATAATAAAATATTCCCGTAATAAGGGTTGGGATGAAAAGCACCAAAAAAACAATGCTTGCGATGACAACACCTTTCCGATTTTGTGAAAAGAAACTCATTTTCGTAGAGATAATTGATACTGTAAGCATACCACATTAAATAAGCGGGATACTGTTGATAAACTTCAATAAAAAATCAGCTCCACTCTATCTGCGGCCTCAAAAAATAGTGATTGAATTTATATTTATCGAAATGCCTGGACGAAAACTTTTTTTAACAGGAATCGTGATCTAATCCTGCGCATTCACATATGCTCTCGTAGCAGGTCCGAAATAGCCCGCTGCGGGAGTAATATGCGCAGACACCTGAAACTCCATAAGAGCAGCTTTTGTAAGAGATCCGAAATTCATGGTCGCGCCGTTGGCGGCGAGTTTTTTCGCGGCAGGCCCGATATTTCGGGAAATGAGAAAAAGCTGTAATTGCTTCACATCGGCACCCGTCATGCCGGAGGAAAGATCGCGCGTAAAAACCGAGGAAGACGGAGAAGAGGAAGAACTTTCCTCATGCAAGGTTTGAAGTTCCGACTCGAGCGAAAGAAGGAGACTTTCCAGCTGTGACGAAGTCATGCCTGCCATAATAGAAGAAGACGGAGAAGAAACAGAAGAAGTCGCCACGGAGGAGATCGGTGCAGAGACCGTAGAACCGCTGCCGGTTTGCAATGGAGCGATAACCACAGAGGACGGCGCGGCTGGAGCACTAGCCAACTCAAGCGCGACAGCATGAGAGAGCGGATATATTTGAGCCGTTGCCGGTTCACTCGGAAAATAATCGTTGTTGATGTTCCATATGCTCCACCCGCCGAGATCGTTTGATTTTATATAATCGATCTTGTCCGTCAGAGATTGTTGATTTTCAAAAGTCACGAATGTATCGCTCGCATTGTCCTGCTCATTGATGCTGAGATATGGTTCATGCGCGTAAATATCCCAATGCCAATCGGGATTCGAGGAAGACAGATCATAATTACCCGCAAGCCTTGCCTCATTTTCCGGTATCCATGTCGGTGGCGTTGTCCACATCTGCAAAGGCGCCGAGATCCCCGCGGCGCATCCGAGCGTCTGACATCCGCCCCGCACCGCGTATCCATAGAACGGCAATCCTAAATCTATTTTCGACACAGGGATCCCTGCGTTCACGAAATCATTCTTATATGAATCCAACGAAACGGCGCTCTTGATCCCATAGAGAGGAGAATCGTACCAAGTGAACGGTTCCCACGAAGCGGCCATATCATAGACCATGACATTGACCCGATCCAGATCACCGGATAATGGCGCCCAATGGGATTGATCTCCGCCATCCGCTTCCGCGGTGAGAAGTTTTGTGCCGAGAGCGGCACGCAGATCCGAGATCAGGGTCGTCATTGATGTCCAGTTTATCATACTGCTTGCGGTATTTTCCCAATCGATATCTACTCCGTCATATCCATAGGTATTTACCGCGTTCACAATATTACCAACAAGGGTAGTCATGTTGTTGTTCGCGGCATCCGCAAAATCATCCTGAGCCGACCACCCCGACATAATAGACAAGAGAACCTTTACGTTGTGCGCATGGGCCGCGCTCACAAGCGCCGGAGCATCGCTCGTAATGGAATAGGTAGTAAGATCGAGTGTTCCGTTCGCCCAAGGAATGGCGGGTCCATGGATAATGTGGGTCATTGATGACCAGTCTATTGCGGAGATCGGCGGCGTGGAACTGCTGCCGCTGCCGCTCATCCAAAACGCCGCGCTCCATTCAGATATCGAAGGAACCGTCTGGCTCAATGTCGCTGCACGGATGCCGAAAGACTGCGCCGAAACATCGTCGGTAGCATCGTAGGCGTCGACCGCATAGACATATGCCGTCCCGGCCGTGAGACCGGTATCAAGATAGTAGACGTACGCCGGTGAATTGATGGCGGTGTCGATATATGTCCCGGGACCTATCGATGCGATCTTTGCACCATTGCGATAAATGTCGTATCCAGCGACAGCAGTCCCCGCTCCCGTCGAAGCCGGCCAAGAAAGAGCGATAGTTGAGGGCGTACTGGTCACTACGCTTAAGCCACTCGGAACCGTGGGCGGAGTTGACCCAAGTGTAATCGCGGTATTTTCCGTTGCCGAGCCGTTATTGTTCGTTGCCGTAAGCGTGTAAACCGTCGTCCCGCCCGGCGTCACCGTCATAGATCCTGAACTTAAAGAAGAAGTAAATACGCCCGGCGTGATAGCTATCGAAGTTATCGTACCGGTCACGTTCCAGGAAAGAGTCGAGCTTCCTCCGTGGCCGATGTAGGCGGGACTTGCCGTAAAAGAATTGATGATCGGCGATGAAGCGTATCGTTCGAGGACTCCCACAGAATAAAAGGCTGAGGGATCGCTCTGATCGTTGTATTCCGTATTGATCCAGTCTGCGGATCGAGCCACCTCGGACGCTTCAACCTCATCCATCGCGCCATTAAAATAGGCGCCTCCGGATCCTTTGTAGATCGCCCCGATCGTGAGTGCTGAATTTCCTGAAAAATTCGGACTTCCTGTCATGGCGCAACTGCCGAGTTTGTTCCCATCGACATATACCGATAAAGCATTGTTCGAGCTGTCATAGGTAGCAGTATAGAGATGCCACTGGTTCAGAATACCCGCGTCGCCTATTTTACAGAGACTGCTTCCTCCGGGATGGGAAACGAGCCAACTAATATCCCCTGCACCGGACCGAGCGGCAAGCTGCAGCTGCAAATAGCCATAATCCACATCGGCGATCGTATTCCAGTTATCGCTCGCATCGGTCAATTTCGCCCATGCCGAAAGTGTCGCCGAGTTGGTCGGTTCGACAAAAGAATTATTGTAAATATATGTGCTGCTCCCGTTAAAACCTGCACCACCAAAAACTTCGCCCGTCGTCACAACAGCCGCTCCATTGTTCATGCCCGGATAATTTCCAGTCGAATCGTTGGTTCTAAGATCCGTGATGTTCCCAAGATGATAAACACTGATAAAATCGCTGTCCCAGGTTGCCTCCTCGGTCGCCACGCTTTCCGTCGGTGCGGTGGCATCGCCGAAATAGGCATAAATAGTATGGCTCACGGCTGGCGACAATATCGGCACATTCACCCAGGCCACGAGATTTCCCGTGGACGAAGAATAGTTCTCTATCTCGTAGTTCAACGCGGTTCTGCCGTCTGAGTCGGTGAAGACAATATCGGCCCCCGTGGATGATGCCACTCTGCCACCGCTTCCGGCATATTTAAGATCAGGGTCGGTGAGAGAGACCAAAACAGGGAAATTGGATAGAACCGTGCCGCCGGTCTGGCTAATCTTTGCATTATTGATCGTGATCGCTTTGCGATAAGGCCAAGCAGCATCATACCAAGAAGCTGCATGGGCCGGCGGCGTGAAAAAAAGAAATATCCCCATGGATATCCCTCCGACAAAAAGAATTGTCAGCGAACGAGAGAATGATTTTAAAGATGAAAATGAATGCATAGATTTTTAGAATCCACCTTTGAACTCCTTTATTAACATCAGTATAGCACGAGGCAAAAATGATTTTCGGAAACTGCGGATTTGGCATAAAAAAAGAACCTTGCTTAAGGGTTCTTGGTTCGTATCAAATGATACAAGCAGTGAATGAACGGATGCGCGGCTATGATGTCGAGGCATCCCTGAAAACATCTGTGTGATACCACGAAATGCTGACGGCGTGTCCGAGGGCATATTCGCGGTAGAGCTCTTGCATATCCTTGAGAGATTTACAGGTGAATATGCGTTCCCCGTCGCCGTGGTCAAGCTCACAGACTATGTCATGCCCATTTGGAATTTTGGGCAGCTTTGAGGGGAATCCACGGATGGATAAAGGAATCAAGCTCTTCATTTTCACGATCTGATGCTTCGCACCGATCAACTCGATCATTGTAGAGAACCTCCCTTTGATGGTGGTATTACTCTGGAATACGAGACCAAGACAACGCCCGTCGGCATCATGTGAAGCTTACGGGCTGCCGCATAGGAAAGATCCAAGTCCCTGCCCAGACTATACGGTCCCCTGTCCTCCACGGCAACTATGAGACTCCGATGATTGTGAAGATTCGTGACCCTCAGCCTTGTCCCTAACGGGTAAGTCCGATGTGCCGCAAATACCGCGCTCTTTACATATGATTTTCCACACGCAAGGGTGCGCCCGAAAAATCTTGGCCCATACCACGTGGCATAGGCGAAATGTTGTTCAGTGGGTACAGAAACGACAGGCTTCTTGATGATCCTTGATTCAACGTGGGGGTTGCCGCCGCGCGCTCCGAGCGACGCAATGGAAAGTAGCGCGATCAGCGATAACCCTATTCGTAGATACTTCAATGTTCCCTCCGATATGATGGATTGTTAATGTGCCGTTGTGACGATTGCTCACTCTAACTACTACGCAGCACGGGAGAAATAAGGTTCATCTTCCCTTAGGAACTGTTTTTGAGATTTGAAGTTGGGACAGTGGAACCGATATGAAAATTCCCATGATGATCCTTAGCGAAGAACCTTATTAACGATCCCTGCGATTTCATTTATCGAAATAGAGAAGCTGACGTTGTTCGCTTCTTGTATCGTCACAACATTTACACCCACCACTTTTCCCGAAACATCGAAAAAAGATCGGTCATAATCTCATGATGTGACGGGAGCGACCGTCCCGTCCCTTTGATAATAAAAAAGGGATGCCTGGATCAAAAATGTCAAAACCCGTCCTGAAAAAATGGTCTCTGTAAAATGAATGAATATGGCTCTACGCCAATCTCTCGCCGAACGCCTTGTACCAGACCGAAGCGAAACGGGGAAACCATGAATCCGCAACCGCGCTCCGATAAATCCATGTGCGGTAAGGCTTGCCGTGTGCGTCCAAGAGTTCGGGATAGCCATTCGCGGATGCGACATATCGTTTTATCTGCTGAAGCGTCGTTGCCGCCCGGGCAAAGCAATCGGCATCGTTCGTTGCGTCTGCAAGATCAAGCAACCGATCCGCAAACTCAACATTCAAGGCTGGCCAGACCGTCCGCCCATGGTAGCTTGGCACGGTCATCCAATGGATGAGTCCTGTTCGGGCATTTTCCGCCGAGACAAAAAAACATTTTCCGGAAGTATCCGTAAACTCATCGCTTCCCGTGATCATGGCAACGGTGTTCTTGAAAAGTGCAGCCTCCCGTGCTGACGAAAAGTCCCAGAAACCACGGTTTACATGTGCAAAGTCGAGCGTGATGGCATGTATTCCTTCAGCGGGATAGTTGGGATCGACAGAATTTCGGATAAATCCCTCACTACCAAAAAGATCGAGTATTTTTTCCTTATAGGAAAGCAGATCACAACCGATGCAATCGGCAACTTCTTCCGATCCTATAATGCCGAGACTGACCGCTTTTCTGAGCGTGCTCCAGATGTTCGCGTTTACGACGAACCGCATGCGCTCCCGCCGCGTGTCGGTCGCCGACGATTTGTTCTTCTGGATATCGAACAGGGGGCACGTCACCGTTCCCGAGGCAGTTTCGAATGTCGCCGGAGAAAGTTGACTGATAAGATACCGCGCCTGTGCCGCAAGATCGGCACGATACTCACTGAGCAACGCGGTTCCGGCAAGAACAGCTGCTCTTATCGGAGGAGATAACGGCGTAGCTTGTCCAAGCAATTGCTCAATGCCGCAGAGAACACCCAGCAGGGAATCGGATGGCGGGGTCACATAGTTTACGGCGGCGAAACGTTTTTGCGAGAACGCCACGAGTGTTGTTGTATAAGGTGTATTGCGGGCGCTTATAACGACGGTCTTCAGACTTTGCTCAAGAAGCGCGACGCGGTTCGCTATATCCTCGGAATCACGGATCGTCGCCGCATCGAGAAGCGTGGGATAGAACCACGCGAAATTCCTCGGGTAATAGGCCCGGGAGTGAGGCGAGCCGGTCGTAATAAAAAAATGGTTGCTCATATCGAAAGCGCGCCGCGTTGCTTCCGTATACAATTCCGATATTGAAGGCGGGTATTGGTATTCCGTGATCCGCGAGCCGGCAATGGCATACACGAGGAAATTGACCATTTGAATGGCGTGCGCGAATTGACGAGCAATAATTCCCTGGCGGCTCGCTGGTTCCTGCGCGCCGCTTTTTCGAAAGGTTGTTCCATACCGTTTTGCGACGGCCGGATGGCCAATGACATACCCCGCGGTGCCGATGATCGCATAACAACCGCCCGCATATACAATGAGGTCAAACATAGATGTGACTATTCGGTTTCATTCAGTATATCAAAGATCGGCATTTTCTGTTGTTTATCGCCGATCCGCGGATTAGAATAATGGAACATGGACAAGCAACAAAATTGGACATGGTTAAAAATCATCTTCATCTTCGTTGTTCCGGTTTTATTGCTGTATTTTAATTTCGTCCCGCGGAGCTATTATCTCGTAGTATTGGCCTGCTGCACGGTCTTTGTGCTCGCATTGATATATAAGGAGCACTGGACGCTCACGGCATTGAATCTGCGACTCGATAATCTGGGAGGCGCCCTCCTGCCGTATACCGTCTTCACGGCACTTGGCATCATCATGCTTGCGGGAACCATGAAGGTGCTTGGCCTGCAAACCAGCACCGTGAATCCCTATGTTTTATTTTTTGCGTGGTCGCTTCCGATCGGCGCGATACAGGAATTCTTATACCGAGGATTTCTCATGCGCGAATTGCATCGGCTCCATACTTCGATGGCGGTAGCGATCATCATAAACGCGCTTCTCTTTATGATGCTTCATATTTTATACAACCCTCCCTTTTTGATCTTGCCGCTGACATTCCTCGCGGGTTTAGGATTTGCGTGGATGTACGAAAAATATCCCAACCTGTTCCTGATCGCGCTGAGCCATGGCGTCCTGAACTTTTTTGCGCTCAAATACGGATTCTTTTGATCATTATGAATTTCCCGCGAGAGGAGGGGGATCGGGCAGTGTTTTTGTGCGATACCCGTATGCGGTTCGGCCATACGGCCACGGCAAATACATCTTTCTTCCGACGGTTGATCCGAACTTTTCCCCTTAGCGCAACAATTCGTCTACTTCCTTTTTGCCGCCCTCCAATTTCGTAATCTGCTCCTTGTCTTCCCTCAAGAGGAGCGTCTGAAATTCTCCCACGTGCGTTTTTTCTTCGCTCGCGACGTCTTGAAAGACTTTCTTTATATCCTCCCGATCGCTCACTGCCGCCAATTGCTCATAAAGGCTGATTGCATCAAACTCGGCAGCGATCGCCACGCGAAGTATTTCCTTGATTACGTCTTCTTTCTTGATGTTTTTTTGCTCGAACGGTATTTGTGAAAACATAGCGGTTGTTTTTATTCTTAATTTTTCCTTACCTTATAAGATATATGGTACGGCCATGGTTCATGATGTCAAATATCCGTTTGAATCCTGGAAGGCCCTATCAAAGCCGGAGCTCGCATCACGAAAAACCATCGGACTAATCCGTATTGGATGAGCGCATATAGCGCAATGAATGGCGCGAGCTCTATGATGCTGTGCAATGGAGAATTCGTGAGGTTGTAGAAAGTTTCAACGACCGGGATCCTGATCAAAATAGCGACGGCAATGATCTCCGCTATCGCCAATGCGGATATTTGTTTTATCTGCATTTTCGTTATCGGTCCACTATACACGCTCGGCGTAAATGCGAAGAATATAAAACCGACGATTATCATTACGACGAGGACCAAGCTTGTCGGTCCGTGCTGTCCGGTATGTTCCAGACTTTCATAAAAAGCGGCGGCGACAACAAGCGCCTGCGGAATGGCCGAGATAAAGGCGAGGGGGAATACTTGCCTGAAAAAGGACTTACGATCTCTCGCAATATCGGCGCGCACAGGCCGAACTATCCAATAGAAGACAAGGGATCCCGGTAGGCCTATGGCGAAATAGCTCGTAAACGTAAAATTGAGCGATGTGAAAGGGAACGAATAGCCGGCCGCCGTGAGAATAACGAAGAAGAGGAGACCGAGAAACACCTGATTAAAAAAGATACTCGCGCATATTTTTATGCTTTGAATGATGCCGTCGGCGAGCCTTACGCCGTTCGGCAGATCGGAAAAACTATTTTTTACGAGCACCACCGAGGCGACCTGTCGGGTTGCTCGCGCCCCGTCGAACATCGCTATCCCAAGATCGGCCTTCTTTATCGCGAGAGCATCGTTCGCTCCGTCGCCTATCATCGCCGTGAAGCCGTCCTTTTTCAATGCCTCGATTATTTTTTCTTTTTGTTCGGGCTTTATCCTTGCAAAAACATTGTAATCATGGATCTTCCTGGAAAAATCAGCTTCGGCCCATGTTTCGATTTCCGGCCCTGTTATGACGGCATCGGGATTGTTGACGCCTGCCTTCGTGGCGACGGCACGGACGGTTTCAGGATTATCGCCGGAGATTATCCTGATCGTCACGCCCCGCTCCTGAAAAAATCGTACCGCCTCTTGAACCCCTTCGCGAAGATTATTGTTCAGCACAAAAACAGAGAGAACCGTCAGCTTGAGGCCGGAAAGGTCGCTCGGTAATTCTTTCGAATCCGACTGGGTGAAACAGATGAGCCTCTTGCCGATTCTTGCTTCGGCATCTATGTATTTTTGTACCCATTCCTTTTCGCCTGCGGTTTTGAAATACGGCAGGAATACATCCGGCGCTCCCGCCAGAATAACGCGCTCTCCTAAGTCATCTTTAATATGGATAGCGCCGAATTGACGCGACGAAGAGAAGCTCCGGGAGTCCAGAACGGCGCCCGTATATTCGTCCGTAAGCGCCTTTTTGATGGCTTCTATGGTCAAGGAAAAATCTCCTGAATTTTTGATATATGCCGCAATAGATTCCTTCGCGTTTCTTTCATCCACTCCCGGCGCCACATAAAGGTGCTCGACCACAAGATCATTGTCGGTCAACGTTCCGGTTTTATCCATGCAAAGATTCTGTATCCTCCCGAGCTTCTCGATGGCGTTGATCTCCTGGAGCAACACATGCCGGTGATAAAGATGAACTGCGCCATACGAAAAAAGCAACGTAACGATCAGCACCATTCCCTGCGGCAGAAGGATGCTCGTTAAGGCTCCTATGGTCTGAATGATATTTATCGTGGATTCATGGACGAGAAATCCCCGCCCAATGACAAAAAGGATGATGAAAAGGAGCGCGTAGCCGGTATATTTAACCACGGTGCTTATCGATCGCTGGATCGGACTCTGAACTAAGGAGTATTTTTTAATGCTCTTCGTCATGAGTGCGATCCTGCTGTCGGCGAAGATCTTTTCGACCTCCAAAGTGGCTGAACCGGACGTCACGATACTCCCCGCAAATATCCTGTCGCCGGGCTTTTTCAAAAAATCGGTCGATTCACCCGTGATCAGCCCTTCATTCACCTCAAGACCGTGTGACGATATTAAGATGCCGTCACAGGGTACTTGGTCTCCTATACCAAGCTTGATCTTGTCCTTCTCTCTAATATCCTCTACGAAAATGGTCGATTCACCGTTATCCTTATCGATCCGCGTCACCCTGGGAACTGTGAGCAATTGCAGTCTTTGAAGGGCAAGCCACGCGCTGATTTCCTGAAAACATCCCAGGATGATATTCAGTACCGTAATAAGCCCGAGAAAAATTCCTTCCTGGACATCACCGAATGCCATAAGAAGGATTGCAACAACGAAAATGATTCCATTTATAAGAAGAAAGACATTGCGGGAAATAATATCCGCGATAGCACGAAAACGAAATTTTGAAGAACGCGATAATAACGGCATGTATTTAAAAAGGGCGGTCGGATTAATAAGGCATACCACTATAGTATTTCTAATGATACCAACCCCCATAAAGTATTGGAAGCATCGCCCCCGCCAAGAAGAGGGCAGCGATGATCATCGCTGCCCGTTTTTTTGCGCTTCAAGTTTTTCAAGCGCCTGAAGACGCGATTCTGTTTCGCCGCCCGTTGTCCCGGTCATCTTTTCAACCCTTATAAGAAATGCTTTCAATGGGCCGAATCCGACCGTAGCGGCCGCGAGTGCGTCTGCCGCTTCCTCGATCTTGGGATCACGCATGACCCATTGATCGCAACTTGTATCGCCATGTACGTCAACGACCAGATGAGCGGTCTCGTGGGCCAGGACGCCTCTGAACGCCAGACCTCCCCCTATAAGATCCGCAAACTGCCGGGAGATGAGTATCTTCCCCCTGCCGTCCAAAGAAAAACTTCCGGCGATATAGTAGGAATTGCCACCCCCTTCAAAGAGGTAAAGACGCGGGATACGGTTAAGTCCAAAAGCCATAGCAACGCCCTGGAGTGTCTTGTACTCGTCGCCGCTCAAAACTTCCTTCGCTTGAGCATCGCGCAACAACTTATTTTCGCAGGCAGACTGCGCCTGCATGCGCCCGCGATCATTATTGTTTGCCGGAGTTTGTCCCAGTCCAAACAGGGAACTCATAACAACGGCAAGTGTGATGCTAACCACAAGACGAGTTTTCACGTCTCCCTCCCTTCTGAATGGATCTATTTTGAACCGCAACTCTGCCTCTATTATGGGCCACATGGAGACGAATGTGAAGCATCAACACAAATTCCGCATCAAACACTACCATGACCACGGGAAATCTTGCACGAAGTTCTTTATATATCTCTGCGTTATAATAGTGGCAACATCAATGATCAAAAAGATTAAGGGGAAATATGTAGTGCTTTCGGAAAAAAACGGACGTTCATTTGGGAGCTATACCACAAAAGCCGAAGCGGCACGGCGCCTCGGACAGATTGAAATGTTCAAGCATATGAAAAGCGGTGGCATGAAATCCCCTGCAAAGAAAGAGGGTCAAGGGAAGTGAAGCCATATAGTCCCAAGTTTTATGTAACCCTCATGGGCGCGGCAGTCATATAACCATGGCGGACATCTGGCATTCGAAAAAATATTCAGAGTGGTTATTTGAGGACTCTAGAACTTGCTCGCAAGGTGCGTAGCCATCAGTGGGTCGTTGGCGATATTTCGCGCTGGTCTATACCACGATCTCTCGAAAATATCTCCTCTATTTTTCCGGAGGTTTCCT
>CAJAQL010000033.1 GCA_903944135.1 uncultured Parcubacteria group bacterium | reverse complement strand
TTTTTACATCGTAAAAAAAGATCCTCTCGTTTTCTTTCATACCCCGTTCATAACCATCAGCCTCAGAACCGAGAAGCGCCACCTCGGCGGCGATCCCCTTTTCATTAAAAAGCCGCTGCCATATTTCCGCAGCCTCGGTGTCGCGTGGCAAATTGTTCTTTTCATCACCAATGAAAACCGTTACGTAAAGATGATGCGGATCAAGCCCGATCTCCTTCGTGAGAAATTCGAATATCCAGGGCAATTGTTCTTTTTTAAAATAATCGCCAAGCGACCAATTACCGAGCATCTCGAAAAACGTCGTGTGGCGATTATCGCCGATCTCCTCGATGTCGCCTGTCCTGAACGATTTTTGCGCATCCGTGATGCGCGTGCCCTCCGGATGATTTTCCCCCAAAAGATATGGCACCATTGGCTGCATGCCGCTTCCCGTAAACAAAGTCGTCGGATCATTTTCCGGCACCAAGGATGCCGACGGGATCATAGCGTGCCCGCGAGCCTTATAAAATTCCAAATATTTTCGGCGAATTTCAGAAAGGGTCATTACTCCGATATTTTAATTCTGGATCCCCGCTTCCACGGGAACGACACCCATTTTTCTATACGAGGTTTTCGAATCCTTCGAGCGCCGCCGCTTTGCCATGTTCGCGGATCTTATCAAGCGCTTTCGCCTCGATCTGCCGGATGCGCTCGCGCGTAACGCCGAACGCTTTGCCAACCTCTTCGAGCGTATGGCTTACGCCATCTTCCAATCCGAACCTCATTTTCAAAATCTGCTGTTCGCGATCCGAAAGGTCGATCATGATCTCTTTGATGAGATCGCGGACCATCGCCCGTGCCGTCGATTGGGCCGGCGACGGATTCTTTTCATCAGGAATGAAATCCGACAGCGTCGAATCATCTTCATCGCCGACCGGCATTTCGATCGAAAGCACTTCCTGTGAGATCTTCTGGATGTGACGCACCTTCTCGACGTCGATGCCCATTTCCGCCGCAACCTCTTCGGCGAGCGGATCGCGGCCAAGCTCCTGGATCAGCTGGCGCCGCACCTGCGTGTATTTCGAGATCGTTTCCACCATGTGGACCGGAATGCGGACGGTGCGCGATTGATCAGCCAAAGCACGCGTGATCGCCTGACGGATCCACCATGTCGCATACGTCGAAAATTTGAAACCGCGCCGATAATCGAATTTTTCAACCGCACGCGAAAGGCCGATGTTCCCCTCCTGAACGAGATCCAAAATGGAAAGATGCGGCGTACGATTCACGTAGCGTTTCGCGATCGAAACCACGAGCCGCAAATTCGCTTTCATTAACTTCTGGCGCGCATCTTCATCGCCCTTCTCGGCACGCTTCGCGAGATCACGCTCTTCATCTTTTGTAAGAAGCGGCGTTTTCCCGATCTCCTTCAGATACATCTGCACCGCGTCCGGCACATCATTGCCGAGATCCATCGAATCATCGATAACCTCAACGTCCTTATCTTCTTTCGAAGAAAAATCGATAAGCGCGCTTGTCTCAATAACCTTGATGCCGGCGCTCTCGAGCCGGTCATAGATCTCATCGAGCAGACTTACGTTATCCTCGATCTTCGGAAAGTAATACAATATTTCATTGTCAGTAACGAAACCACGTGGCCGACCACGTTCGATAAGTTCATTGATCTCGGCGCTCTCGATCTTTTCCTTTCCGCGAACCTTTTCTGTTTTATGCTCGATCTTCTTGGTCAAGGCCTTCTTCGGACTCTTTTTTACCTGCTTTAAAACCTTCAATTTACCAGCTTTTTGTGCTGGTTTCTTCTTTATTTTCTTTACTGTTCTCACCGCTTTGGATTTTTTTAATGTTTTCTTCATAAGAGAGTTCCGCATGGATCACATCATCTGAATGCTTATTATTAACTATTTCTTAAAAAAAGTACAGCCCCACCTGTTCCTTCCAGGTAAAAGCTCGGTGATAAAAATCCCCCGTATTCTTTTGAATTCTTGCGAAAAAACCGCCATGCGCTATCATGGTGAGGCTATGATCATACCGAATAAAATCATTCTGGAACTCCGCGCAGGCGCGGGTGGCGATGAAGCCGCGATATTTGCGGGCGATCTCGCGCGCATGTATCAACGCTATGCCATAAAACGAGGCTGGACCTTCACGATTCTCGACAAGAACGAAACCACCCTGAATGGCTATAAGTCGCTCGTTGCTGAAGTGAAGGGCGAGGGCGTCTATGAAGCGCTCAAACACGAATCCGGCGTCCATCGCGTCCAGCGCGTTCCCGCAACCGAAAAAGCGGGTCGCGTGCACACTTCGACCGCATCGGTCGCAATCCTGCCAATCGTCGAAGCCAAAGCCGTGAACGTCAACCAGGGAGATCTTGAAGTAACGTTCTCGCGTGCCGGCGGACCGGGCGGCCAGAACGTGAACAAAGTGGAGACCGCCGTGCGCATCCTCCATAAACCAACCGGCATCGTTGTCGCCTCCCGCGAAGAACGCTCGCAGTTTGCGAATCGGGAAAAAGCCATGGACGTCCTGCGCGCCAAGCTCTATGAGATTGAACAATTGAAAGCAACCGGCAACGTCACTGACCTTCGCCGTGAACAGGTTGGTTCCGGCGACCGTTCCGAAAAGATCCGTACTTATAATTTCCCCGACGATCGCATCACCGATCACCGGATCGGAAAAAAATGGCATAACATCGAAAAGATCATGGAAGGTAATATGGATCCGATCGTGGAGGCGTTCCAAAAATAGGGCAAGAGCGCAGGCAGTTACCGGTATTTATCGAAAAATTCTTTGTAGCGATCGAATGTGTACGCAAATCCCGTATGCAGGGGTTGCGGGAGATCATTCAAGCGGAACCAGCCGATCTCATCGAACTTGTGCGGCTCATTATTTTTCGCCTCATGCGGATCGACTTTCACGAAGAATGGCACGGCGACCCAGTGCGTTTTTTTGCCGTTCAATTCCCGGATGATGGTGTGCGCCGGAAGCTGTTCCTGAATTTCCCCATGGCATCCGTATTCCTCAAGAACCTCTTTGAGAACATTTTCTTCGAGCTCCAAGCCGAATTCGAGCTTCCCGCCGCCAGCATCCCACCGGCCCTGTTCATCGCGGGAGTTCATGCCACGTTTGTTGAAAAGAAAATTCCCCTTGCCGTCATTGCAATAGAACGGGGTCGTAACGCCGATATAATCGATGCCGATATCCATGGAATTTTTATCTCTCTAACAGTTTCGCGACTTCCGCTATTTCCCCATCAATACCATCTATCATATCGTACTTCTTTGCTTCTTCTGCGGTAACCCATGCAAAATCGGTCATTTCATGATTCAGCTTCACCGTGCCGCTTTTGTATTTTGCCCAGAACGAAAACACCACGACCGGATAACCGTCTGGCCGCACAAAAACAAGATCGGTCACATAGTTCGGCTTCTCGATCTCAATGCCAGCTTCTTCCCGTACTTCCTTTCGCACGAGCCAATCCATCATGCCGTACCATTGCGGATAATCTGTCGGGTACGGCAAATCTTTATATTCAGAGTAGACCAGCTTGCCGCCAGGGACGGTCCACTTGTTCGGAAAGGCTTTTTCGGACGGTGAACGCTTCACAATAAGAAACCTGCCATCTTTTTCAATGATTGCGGTTGCCGTGACGAAATGTAATCGCGGATCGAGATCCGGCATGTCGTTTAGAGGATATTTCCAAGCTCAGTGTCATAAAGCATCGCTTCATTGATGAGCCGATATTCTATCAATTCTTCCGGCTTGAACCAAAGCTTGACTTCACCCTCGGCTTCCTGCGCATTGCCGGAGCAATGGACCAGGTTACGGACAGCGCGGCTATCGATATCGGCTACCTCATATGAATCAATGGTATAGTCCCCCCGGATCGTGCCCATATCCGAAGTCAGCGGTTCCGTGCTGCCCGTGATTTTCTTCACGATGCCGGCGGCATGCATGCCTTCCCACACCATCGCGATCACGGGACCTTTTGTTATATACTTCTTCAGATTCCGCAAAATCACCTCCGTGATCTTCAATGGATCATCCGACGGCGGCGTTTTGCCTTTCTTTTGATACGATTCGATGGTCTTGAGGCCCGTTTTTACGCGCCATTCGGGGTCAAGCGTGTAATGCTTTTCAACCAGTTCTTCTGTCGGCACCATTATTTTCATACCGACCAGCTTTAAGCCGCTCCGTTCATAGCGCTTGATGATCTCGCCGATCAAACTGCGCTGAATGCCGTCCGGCTTTATAATCACCAGTGTACGTTCATGTTTTGGATGTGCCATAAGTTTTGTTAAAAATTTATAAACTGCGACTTGATTTATTTTTCTTTAGAATATCCGACTGAACCCTGAAAAGCAACTATGGACTATCGGCTCATTAGGTAGAATGAGCCGCAGTCATCCGCTTGAGTTCTCCTGGATTCTATTTCTCCTTCTTTTCTTCTTTCTTTATCTCAATACCAAGATCGTCAAGCTGTTTTTTATCAACGATCGTCGGCGATCCCATCATGAGGTCGCGACCATCGCCGGTTTTCGGAAACGCAATAACCTCGCGAATATTTGGCTCACCCGCCAAAAGCATCACAAAACGATCCAATCCCCACGCGATGCCGCCATGCGGAGGAGCGCCATTTGCCAATGCTTCTATCATGTGCCCAAAATTCGCCTGAATACGCTCCTCATCGAAACCCATAACCTTCAGTACCGTCTTTAAAGCAGCTGATTTATGATTCCGGATGCTCCCACCGCCAACCTCAAAGCCATTAAGCGCAATGTCATACTGCGTCGTCAGAATGTCTCCGATGTTTTTTTGTTCGAGAAGATCTTCCATGAATTCCGGCTTCGGAGCTGAAAACGGATTGTGCGTAAAGGTCCATCCGCCCTCTTCCGTCTTTTCAAAAAACGGGAAATCGATCACCCAACAAAATGCGAGGAGATTTGGATCATTCTTGTCATTGCGCATATCAGGCCGATCGGTATGATATTTTTTCATCGCCTCCTGATAGGTAATGCGCGGAAACGGGATCTCTTGGATCTTCTTTTCTGGCGCAATCTTCTGCACCAAAGAGATCAAAAGTTCTTCATTCAATCTCATGATATCTTCCTGTTCAACAAAGCTCATCTCGATATCGAGCTGAGTGAATTCCGGCTGACGATCGCCACGCGTATCCTCATCACGAAAACAACGTGCAAGCTGAAAATATTTTTCTATGCCGCCCACCATCAACAATTGCTTATACTGTTGCGGAGATTGCGGCAATGCATAGAAATTCCCCTTCTGAATACGCGACGGTACCAAATAATCCCGAGCTCCTTCCGGCGTTGATTTTGTTAGATCGGGCGTCTCGATTTCCAAAAAGTCGCGCTCAATCAGAAAATCACGGATAAATTTCGTGATCCTCCCACGCAATATAAGATTATTCTTGAGCCTTTCACGGCGCAGATCAATATAACGATAGGTCAGACGAACTTCTTCATTGATATCATATCCATCAGTATCGACCGGAAACGGAATATTCGAAGCAACATTCAATATCTCAAGCTTCGTCGCGGAGATCTCGTACCGCCCTGTCGCCAGTTTGTCGTTCACCATCTTTTCAGGCCGCGCCTTCACGTCACCCGTCACATGCACAACATATTCAAGCCGTAAATCTGCGGCATTCGCGACTTCCGGACCGAAGACAACCTGACACAATCCGCTCCGGTCACGAAGATCGATAAATACCAATTTTCCATGATCGCGGCGGGCATGCACCCAGCCATAAAGCTCGATCTGTTTCCCTTCGTTTTTTACGATATCCGCAACATGCGTTCGTTCCATATTTTTTATTTTTAATTAAAATTTTATTTCGACTTCTTCCTGTCGTCCCGGCGAAAACCGGAGACCGGAGCAATCTGGATCCCATGCCAGAGCACGGGATGACATTACTTTCGTCGGAACGACACCACGGAAACAAAAACGCCCCTACCGAAATCAGAAGTCCGTTAAAAGATTTCTGCTTTCGGTAAGGGCGATATTTTTTCGCGGTGCCACCTTACTTCATTCGACCACGCAACCCGGCCGAACCTTATTGTGAATTTTCACGGACTTTTCCTCCGGAGGGGTTTACTTGCAAAAAGCTTTCCTCCCTCGGCTCGACCGTCGTCAGCGGCGTCATTGCCATTGGGTTAAATATAACATTTCCGTCGATGAAAGCAAATTATCAGAGTAACGACATTCTCTTTGGCTAAACGAATTTTTATGTTACAATGATGCCATGCTCACTTTTGAACAGATGATGATCCGATTCGCGATCGCACTGGTTCTTGGCGCGGTGCTCGGTATCGAGCGGGAGCTCGTCGGTAAGGAAAGCGCCGGCGTCCGCACGGAAATGCTGGTCTCTGGCGGTTCGGCGCTCTTTTCCATTGCGGCCTTTGCACTCCCTTATCTTGTGACCTCGTCACCGCAGCTCCAGAACAGCATCATTGCCGGCGGCGGATTCCTTGGCGCAATCGCCGGCATCACAAGCGGTATCGGATTTCTTGGAGCCGGCATCATTATTAAGATCGATGACCATCCTCACGGCGTAACGACCGCGGCGCTCGTCTGGGCAACAGCCGCAATCGGCGTTCTGGTCGGAATCGGCCTGATCGGTTTTGCCGCAACGGCAGCCGCGTTGCTCGCCATCATACTTTATGTTCTGCGCAGAACGGATATTGCGGCAAAACGGACTGCGAAGGAATCGGAAAAAGGAACCGCATAAAAAGCTAAGGAGCACTGCCGATGTCCGACATCCGACGGATGTCGGACATCAAACAACCATGTTCGATTTTCTAAAAAAATCATTTCTAAAGAAATCATTCGAGCCGCTCTGGGAGCAGGTCGCCGCCATTAACGCGCTTGAAGAAAAAATGAGCGCGCTCACTACGGACGATCTTCCCGCGGAAAGCGAAAAATTGAAGGTTCGATTAAGCCAGGGTGAATCGCTCGACGATATCCTGCCTGAAGCGTTCGCGCTCGCGCGCGAAACCGCCAAGCGGACGCTCGGTCAGCGCGCTTACGACGTTCAGCTCGTGGGCGGCATCGTGATCCACCAAGGCGCCGTCGCCGAAATGATGACCGGCGAGGGAAAAACTCTGGCTGCGGTTGCCCCGGCATATCTGAACGCGCTCACGGGCAAAGGCGTCCATATCGTCACCGTAAACGAATATCTTGCCCGTCGCGATGCGGTTTGGATGGGGCAGATATATCGCACGCTCGGTCTTTCGGTCTCCTGCCTCACACCGAGCGGCGCATTCCTCTATGATCCGCTCTACAAAGCACCCGAAGAAGGAAGCGGCCCCGCAACGCAGAATCCCGAAGAATCAAAATTGCTCGACAAGGAACGCGATACGACCGGCAGCTTCCTCGTACAGCAGGAGTTCCTGCGCCCCGTCTCGCGAACAGACGCCTATCGCGCCGACATCGTCTATGGCACCAACAATGAATTCGGCTTTGATTACCTCCGCGACAATCTCGCCTATCGCATCGAGGATCAGGTTCAACGCGAACGCCATTTCGCGATCATCGACGAAGTGGACAGCATCCTGATCGATGAAGCCCGGACACCGCTCATCATTGCCGCACCGGACAGCGAATCGAGCGATTCTTACCGTACGTTCGCCCGCGTCGCCGCAAATCTCGTGAAAGATGAAGACTATGAAATCGATGAAAAAAAGAAATCGGTTTCCATCAATGACCATGGTATCGAAAAAGTGGAACATGTGATCGGCGTCAAAAATATCTATGCACCGGAAAACATCCGCCTTGTCCATTACCTCGAAGAAAGCCTCAAAGCGCATGCGCTCTTTTTCCGCGACAAGGATTATGTCGTAAAGGACGGCGAGGTCGTGATCGTCGATGAGTTCACCGGACGCCTGCTTCGCGGCCGACGCTACCAGGAAGGATTGCATCAGGCGATCGAAGCGAAGGAAGGCGTCACCGTAAAGGAAGAATCGCGGACCTATGCAAAGATCTCTATTCAGAACTATTTCCGCCTTTATAAAAAGATCTCCGGCATGACCGGCACTGCACAGACCTCTGCCGAGGAGTTCTTTAAGGTGTATCATCTCGAGGTCGTGAGCATTCCGCCGAACCGGGCGCTCGCACGCCAGGACCTAAATGACGTTATCTATAAGAACGCAAACGCGAAGATCGCGGCGATCGCGGCCGATGTGAAGGAACGGTCAAAAAAGGGTCAACCTGTGCTTTTAGGCACCACCTCGATCGCCAATAATGAAATATTGTCAGCCGCGCTCAGCAATGCCGGCGTGAAACATGAGGTTCTGAACGCGAAGAACAATGAACGCGAGGGATCCATCATCGCCCAAGCCGGCAAGCCGGGTGCCGTGACGGTCGCAACGAACATGGCCGGGCGCGGCGTCGACATCCTGCTTGGCGGCAATCCCCCGACCGAGGCCGACCAGAAACGCGTCCGCGAGGCCGGCGGCCTCCACGTGATCGGCACTGAGCGGCATGAAGCCCGCCGCATCGACAATCAGCTCCGTGGCCGCGCGGGCCGGCAGGGCGATCCCGGTTCCTCCCAGTTCTTCCTTTCCCCCGATGACGATCTTCTCCGCATCTTCGGCGGCGACCGACTCAAAGGCCTCATGAACCGCTTCGACGTTCCGGATAATGAACCTATCCAATTCTCTTTCGTCACAAAAGCGGTCGCTCAGGCGCAGGATAAAGTAGAAGGTTCAAATTTCGATTTCCGCAAACATCTTCTTGAGTATGACGATGTCCTGAACAAGCAACGAAGTGCCGTTTATGAGCGAAGACAAGCTATCTTGGGCATGCTCGCAAAGGAAGACATCGCGACGGCCATAAGCGACGCCGCTCTCGCCCATCTCGACGCCATGGCCGCGCACGGCATGACCGAGGAGGATATCAACAAAGCATTTAGCGAAAGCGGCCTTTCTGTCGTTCCCGCGAAAGCCGGAGTCCAGGATGGAGAAAAGATGAATTCCGGATCGGAAACGGAAGACCCTGACCGGCGCGACATCATTAAAAAAGCCGCCGAGCGCGCAGCCATGAATCCGCTCGCCCGAAACCAGCTTCTGGGCGTTCTCGACATGCTCTGGATGAACAATCTCGACGATCTCGAATCGCTGTCACAATCGGTCGGACTCCGCGCCTACGGCCAGCATGATCCCCTCGTCGAATACCGACAGGAAGCGCATCGTCTCTTCAAGAGCTTCTGGACCAATTACAATGCATGGATCTTCGGCAACATTTTCAAATCAACCATGAACACCGGAAATCCATCGCAAAGCATCCAGCCGAAAATCTCGCCCGCAGTAAACGCGGCTCCGAAAGATCATCAATTCGACGGAACTGGCCGCAACGATCCCTGCCCCTGCGGAGCGAAAAATCCCGATGGAACGCCGAAGAAATACAAGCATTGCCACGGAAAGAATTAGAACCTCGTTGCAAATAAAAAATCCCCGATCCATCTCGGGAATTTTTTATTGATCCGTAACGATCTGGATCTTTAATATGAAAAAGGCCCTTTAACGCAGGGGCCCGAGCGAATCGCCGTGGCGATCAAATGTTGATTCGGTTCTTCTGGCCTCGCAGACAGTCGCGCACGTGGTAGATGATGCCCCACAGCGTGAACACCGCCAAGAATACGATGGCGCCAATGATCCGGATATCCACATGCTCATCGGTATTCATGAAGAGCGCTATACTGGCGGCTTCCAGAAAAACCGCCAAAGCCAGAAAGAACATCTTGAAAAAGAACAAACTCTTGGTTGCGACGGCGACGAGATAGCCACCGAGGCTCACAAGGGCAAGCATCAGGATTGTGCCCAGAACACTTTCCATGAAAACCTCCCTGCGACACTTCGGTGGTCGCTACCCAATTTCAAACGTAAGTATTATATCACAATATACATTATATTGTCAATATCATCCACTAAACCTCTCTTTCGCTGCCGTTCAGGAATCGGTTCAGTTCCTGCCGGGAACGAAACGTCCTTCCTGTCAGCTTCCTGAGATCGGACATCGCGGACTCGCTCTTCTTCATACCGGGGCCGATCCCCGTTACGCGGATCCCATCGGAACCCGGATCATTGGCATAATAGACCTCAACGAAGAATTCATATTGGCCGTCGTCCGTATGGCGAACGGTTCTCGTGGTCGTCATGGCCTCGCCCCGAGCTTCCCTTGCGTCTCCGGGAAATATCTCTTTCTTTTGAGGCTGATCAAAATTCATGTTCTCCATGATGGCACAATCTGAAAGTTATGTAAATCAGTCGTCGAATTTTCCCTCGAAATATTACTTCATGCAAAAATCACCGTGTATCGACAGCTTGATGTTTTGTACGAAATAAGTTATTAATCAAAAATAGAACAGAAAGGAGCCACCATGCTGTTCTTTGAACCAGTGCGGGATTACAGGAGCATCTTCCCTCCGGAGATAGCCGGCATCATCACGACGCTCGCTGCCCTCGGTTTCGTGGGAGGAGTCGATCACGACCTCGGCCTGATCAACCTCAAAATAGAGACCCCTCTCATTGAACGGGGCGGCAAGGTCTATTACGGCGAAACAGTCGCGGGGTGGCCGAGAGCAGGACAAGATCAAGCATAGAATCCTTCCCTTTCGCCTAACTTCAAAAAGGCATACGGGCCAAGATGACACATCTTGGCCCGTTCTATTTTCAGACCATGAAGGATCTTGGGGATAGTTTCTCTCTAGCCAGAAAGAACCTTTAAGAGCGCATCTATCACGGGTTGCATTTCAAGAATTTCCTCTTCTGCGGTATGCAAGATCGATGGCTTGTTCGTAGCTTTCGAAAGATAAAGCGCGCGGACAGGCATTTGAAGATGGGCGTCCCCGAAAATCCGGTCGGTCAAAATAACCTCGCGTCTTGATTCCGCAACGCGCATCGTTCCGTCGGGATTCAAAACAACGAACGATTCCACCCAAGCGGCATCGACATTCCCACCGTGTTTTTTTGCAATGCCTCTCCAGAATTCCAAAAGGGTTTTTGCTATTTCCTGCTTGGTGAGCAATCTTTCGTCGATATCACCAAGCGCCGTCCGCTTCGGCGCGTCAATAAGCCCCTCTCCCTGAACCCAAAAACCGGTATCGTTGGCAAGGATCGGTATATCGACTTTTCCAGCATAGGCCCGAGCTTTGATCGCGGCATTCTCGGTCAGAGTTTTTCCGTTCTCTTCTGGGTCGATATTCTCCAACCCAAAATCTTTTGGAGCATAGATCTCGATGTCCAAACCTGTTTGCCTTAAAAGATTTTTGTACCTTTCTATCTTGCCTTCGTTGTGCGTCGCCAGAAACATCTTCTTTTTCATCTTCACATTATAATCTAACGCACGCGGACTTGGATATTTTTAAAAATTTTGACATATCAATATTTAGTTATCATAATTAAAAGCAGAAAAGAGGAAGGGGGCTTCCCGTGAAGAACGTCCGCAACATCCTTTGCTGTGCAATAATCGGCCTGCTCCTTGGATCAGCAACGGGAGCATCCGCCAACGAAAAGAAAATTTCTGAGAGCGGCGACTACAAAGTCGGTTGCGTAAGCCACGCTCCGTGGACATCGTCCCAAAACGCTTTTTCCGCGGCAGCGCTCACTCCCGTCAAACCTCACCACGGCTGTTCCGTTAAAGAGAAAAGACATTTATGGAAATTTCGTATCCCCTCAAGGTCGATCTCTCTGAAGGACAGGAAACGGTGAAGAAGCACATGGTTCAATGCAAAGAGGCGCCTCCACGGGCCTCTTTTTTTATATCATTTCCGCACGGGCGCGAACCGGATTTGGTCAAAACAATTTTGCAAAAAAATTTTCATATAATTCACGTCTCATAGAAAGTGGACCGTGTTCGAATAATACTGATACAATTCAATATATGGGAAGCTTTGATGATCGGACGATTTCAGGGAGAGAAAGGCTGAAAAGTCTTGAAGCGGAACATAGATATGTCTTTCATGGCTCAGGAAACCCGCGCCTCATATTTTTGGAGCCGCGTCAGGCATATTCTTGGGTTGGCGATAAAAAGAAAAAAGATGATAAACCCGCGATCCACGCATCGCCATTTTCTGACATCGCCATATTTATGGGGTTGATCAACGAAAAAAATTGTCCCCAAGGCCTTGAAAGCGAATTCTCTTATGACGGAGAGGAGCTGCATTTTTCCGCCTCACAAAGATCGCTGGATCAATTGGATGATAAAGGCGCGAAAGGATATGTGTATGTTTTCGCCCAGAAAGACTTCCTCCCCCGCGATCGATATCAATTCATTTCCCATCACGCAGTGAAGCCTCTATTCGTGATAGAGATAGAGAAGGCGGATTTGCCTGGAGATATAGAGATTAAAGTTGAAAACAAGGCAATCTGAAAAGAAAAGATCATCTTATGATGATCTTTTCGCGTACGGGGTATTGAACCAGGTTCGAACCTATTTTATGCAATTTTCGAGCTAATATTAAAATATCTTCGGTATCAGATGCCAGCGAACCGTTGCGCAATATTCCGTATAGCCGGGCAGATTTTGGGCGAGGAATTTCTCTTCATCGAAGAGTCGCCAGACTAGGCCGAGGACCGTGAGGGCGGACGCAATCAGGCCCCAATAGGAACCGAGCGCGAGTGAAAGTCCGATAAGGTATACTGCCCCGCTTGCATACATTGGATTTCGCACAATGGAGTAGGGACCAGTGGAGATCACTTTCTGGCCCTTGGCGACTTCGACGGTTGCAGAGCCATATGAGTTTTCTTTGAACACGCGGTGCACCATCCACATGCCGACGAGTATCAAAAGATCGCCCGTGAGCGTAAGCCAAAGCGGCACATTCGACCATCCGAAACGGTGGTCAAACGCGGGAAGAATGAAGCTGGCGACGGCCGGAATTCCGGCAAGCGAAACTATGATTTTCTGGATGGTTCGTTTCTCTTTCACCGGTCCGGCCTTTGTCCTGTTTTCAAGGAGTATCGGATCTTTTAAGAACAAGAGGACGAGAGGAATGCCCGATACGGCATTTGCCACTAAATAGACCCATACCTGCCAATAATCAACCGTTCCCGCCACGAGACATAATACGAGTCCTATGATGATCGACGTCATGAAAAACTGGAACCACATTTTCGCCGCAGGATTCTTCATGGCTTAATCATACGCCGATGTTCGGACTATCTTAAGGCTTCAGAAATCTCAAGCCGAACGCCGCAAAGACTAAAACAATTCCTACATTCACGATCAAGCGTTCCCAGAAAAAGTTTCTAAAGAACAGGATATCCACGCTGACTATGATGGCTATCAACAGCACGATGACGACCGCCACAACGTATGAGGAGTGCATGGTAATAAGTTGTTAATTGTTAATGCATGGCCCTTGCCTTAATACTACCACGACTCAGTTAAACCTGACGACTATCGTATAAAGTTCACGACACAGTCAGTGCATAACGGCTTCTACGGAATAAATCATTTTTTCCTCTCGGGAGCGTTTCCACTTTTGTGGCGCACAGAAGTGGATGATGTTCAAACGATCTTTAGTAAGCAAAAAGCCGCTGGGCGAACCATGCGGCAGGATGAAGTGAGAAAAATGATTCCTCCGAGAGGCGAATGAACAGGCACTACCTAGCCGATTGAATACAGCCAGGTTCTTCGTTCCTTCGATGGTCAGCTGGCCATTCGCCCCTCATCTGATAACAGTATAGCACGCCTGCATTTTTTGTCAACTACAGATTATTTTGGATCCCCTTTCACGGAAATGCCCACAACGATGTTTGGACGATTCTGACTTTCAGTGGAAAATGATTACCCCAACATTCTCAGTCATGTTTTTTAACGGACTTTATGCCATATGTCAACCCCGAGTTCGTAAAGAAAAATTCCTGAGGTAACAAAAACACCGGCCATGAAGGTCGGTGTTTTTTGCTAGTGCGCAGGGCAGGATTCGAACCTGCGTAGCCCGTAGGCGTCAGATTTACAGTCTGATGCGATTGACCACTCCGCCACCTGCGCATAACTTACTGCCCTATTATAGCGAATCAAATGGTTTTGAAAAGCCCGGAAGCGTGAACCCCGGCTCCGCCGGGGCGACAGACCAACGCACGAAGCAATGGAATAATATCCTGGATTCCCTCTGGAGTTTATCCCAAGTCGATCGAGGGACGGAAATGACAGGTTCCACTGAAATGCTATGCGATCCGCGGAAAGAGAGGCGCTATTTTTTTGGCATGCAACGTATCGTCTTCCCATTGGATCGCGGCGGTTATTTTCCGCGATGACTCCGGGATAAAAGGCAGAAGCACTGCGGCGACATTGTCGAGAAGCGATATCAAATTGAATAATTTCTTTCTGCGATCTTCGTCATCTTTGATCGCCCAAACGGCTTCATTGTTCAAATATCGGTCGCCGAACGCGATCGCCGCCCAGACTGCCGCGAGCGCCTCGTGAAACCGGTATTCTTTTGTTTTCAAAAAAACAGTTTGTTGCATTTTCTGGATCTCGAGCTCGAACGCAGAATCAAGCTTCCCTTTTTTCAATTCTTCTTTCTCTGCAAGCGCCAGAATACGCGCGGCGAAATTGCCGAGCCCATTCGCGAGATCGCTGTTATAACGGTCCTTCAGCTTCGTCTCGGAAAAATCGCCATCCTCACCGAACGGGATCTCGCGCAACAGAAAATATCGCAGCGCATCGATGCCGTAGCGCTCGGCCATGTCGAGCGGATCAATGACATTGCCGAGCGATTTCGATATCTTCACGCCGTCGATCGTAAAAAAACCATGGACGACAATCTGTCCCGGCAACGGCAATCCCGCCGACATGAGCATCGCCGGCCAGATGATCGCATGAAAGCGCGCGATCTCCTTCGCCATCATATGAATATCCGCCGGATGCTGTTCCCACCCTTCAATGCCGCCCATGACGGTTATGTAATTCACCAAAGCGTCCGCCCAGACATAGATCACCTGATCCGGATCGTCCGGCACCGGGATCCCCCACGGCTTCTTTTCGCGCGAAAAACTGACATCTTCAAGACCGCGTTCGACAAAACTCTTTATCTCGTTGAAACGGTACGCCGGCGCGACAAAATCCTCGTGCGCCGCATAGAAATCGAGGAGCGGCTGCTGATATTTCGAAAGCGCAAAATAATAATTCTCCTCGGAAACCCACTCCGGCTTCGTCTTATGGATCGGACAGAGCCCATCCGATACCAGATCCTCTTCTTTATAGAATGTCTCGCAGGCGGTGCAATACCATCCCTCGTATTTTCCTCGGTAAATATCCCCCGCTGCCTCCATGCGCTTCCAAAAGTCGGAAACGACTTCGGCGTGACGTGGCTCCGTGGTGCGGATAAAATCCGTGTTCGAAATACCGAGTTTCTCCCAGGTTGACTCCCAGATGCCGGCCATGCGATCGGTATAAGCATGGATCTCTTCGTTATGTTTTGCCGCCGCATCGACCGTTTTCTGCGCGTTTTCATCGACTCCCGTTGAAAAAGTGACATCTTCACCCTGACCGAACCTCCAGCGCGCAAGAACATCGGCAGCGATCGTCGTATACGCGTGGCCGATGTGCGGCTTGTCGTTGATATAGTAGATCGGCGTTGTAATGTAAAATTTATTATCCATGGTTTTTGTTTTATGAAGGCGAGAATGCATACTTTTTCAAATTGGAAGCACGGATCATCCGCCTCCGCGGATGACGACTGATTATTTTCATTCCGGAACCGGTATGCCTCTTTTTTTTACCGACCATTCCTCGATCACCTCCTGAAAGACCGCGGCAGCCGGCACGGCGATCACCATGCCGAGAAATCCGCCGACCTCGGCCCCGATGAGAAGTGCCGTGATCACGACGACCGGATGAAGATCGACCGACCGCTTACTGAGGATCGGAACGAGAATGTTCGATTCGAACTGCTGGGCAAGAACGAAAAAGATAAGCGTGTAGATCGCGAGCTGCGCAGAGGTGCCAAGCGCGGAAACCACGGCAAATGCCCCCGAAACGATGGGGCCAATGAACGGCACCAGCTCGAAAACCGCCGCAAGAATGCCGATCAGAAATGCGCCCTCGACGCCGAGAAGCGTCAATCCACCCCACACGATGACACCCATGATCAAACTGAGAACCAGCTGCATACGGAACCAGGAACCGATCTTCCGGCGGGATCGCTCATAAACGCGGAGTGCCACCGGCTCATAAGCCACCGGCGAAATGATCTTGATGAACCGTTCAACGCCATCCCGGCTTATGCTCAGATAAAATGAACTTGCAAAAACGGAAACCACGAGCCCCAGACTGCCGAGCGCGCCGGAAAAAAGACCAAGCGAATCGCTGCCGGAAAATATCTGAGTCGATATCTTTTTAACAACACTGCTGGCCGATTGCGACGTCCGCAAGCTCAAGAGCAAACCGAGGCTTCCCGTAGTGGTCGAGGGCGACTTCCCGGCTGTCAGCGCAATCGTATTCAGTTCAACGATCGCAAACGGAACAACCTCATAAAAAACAAGTGCCACCAAAAGGATCGTCGTCAGGAAAACAAGCACCACACCGAGACTGCGCGGGATATGCAAACGATGCTCGATCGCGTCGATCATCCCTTCAAAGCCGGAAGAAATGACGATGGCAAGAAAAAGCCCCAGGACGATCTGATGGCCCAAATAAATAACAATGGCGAAAACCGAAAATATCGCGATCCGCCACAGACTGCCCCATGAAATTTCCAAACTATATTTCTCCATACTTCTCGTATATCATTCCGAGCCCTGCGAGGAACCGTTTTACTTAGCAAAAGACAGGATTTCTCGTAAAACTCAGAATGATCAATGATTCTACATTTTTAAGATTTTCTTGAATATTTTTTCATCCCGATAGGGGCCCACAACGGAAAAATTCAAACGATCGTTCCTGAAAACCTCCTGCGCCACGGCACGAACCGCTTCAGGCGTCACTGCTTTCACTTTTTTGATCACCTCTTCCGGAGAAATTATCTTTTTCGTCATGATCTCTTGACCGCCGTAGAAGCTCGCGAGCTCATCCGACGTCTCAAGACCCAGGATTAAATTTCCGATCATGTGTTCCGTTGATCGTTCGAATTCCTCTTTCGGAACGATGGTATCGCAAAGCTTGCGGCATTCTTCGATGATCGCGCGAACCACTATCTCCGTCTTGCCGTGGTCAATGCCGGCAGAAATACCGAACACGCCATGGTCCAAGAAGAGATCGGCATCAGCGCCGACATAATATGCCGCACCAAGCTCTTCGCGCACCCGCTTGAAAAGACGCGAACTCATGCCACCGCCCAGAATATCCGCTAAAACCTCGATCGCATAGCGTCGCCGGTCAAAAAGAGAGAATGCGCGAAAACCAAGCGCTACATGGCTTTGTTCTGATTCCTTGAAACGCGTGAATATTTTCGGCGTCACCTGCTGTTCCTGTGTTTTTATTTTTGCCGGCGCCGTAGCGCGCGCCAATTTTCCAAACTCGTGTTCTATCTTTTTGACGACCGCTTTCTCGTTGAACTTTCCCGCAACAATGACCAAGGTCCCGTTCGGGACATAGCGCGCTGCACGATACGCCAGAAAATCATCCTTCATCAACGTTCGAACAATTCCTTTTTCTCCCGCAATGCTCCATCCCGCCGGCTGATCGCCGTACATCAAAGCCGCCAGATCCTCCTGAACCCTGGCCTTCGGCATATCATCGTACATATTGATCTCCTCAATGATCACGCCACGCTCTTTCTCGATCTCCGCAGGATTAAAAACCGGATTTAAATAAAGATCGGTGACAATATCAAGTATCTGGGGCAGTTTACGCGCTTCCGATTTCGCCCAATATCCCGTATATTCCTGGCCAGTAAAAGCATTCGATTGCGCACCGAGACCGGCAAGCTCCTCGGCGATCTGCCCAACGCGCGGACGGCGCGACGTCCCCTTGAACGTCATATGTTCCAAAAAATGGGAAACGCCGTTGATCCGCTTCTTTTCATATTCCGATCCGGCCGCAACGAGGATCACGACACTCGCCGCCAAACTTTCTTTTTGAGGCACCAAAAGAACCCGCAGACCGTTTTTGAGAGTTATTTTTTTGAAAGGTTTCGCCATGCTCCTTGTTTTTAATGATTTTTTAACAATCCACGTTGGTATAACGTAAATTTCAGCAGACTTGTTACCTAGATAAGCCTATTGTATCGTTTTTCGGCCATAATCGCTAGAGGAAAAGGCCCTTTCAGCTTTCCTTGTTCCCAAAAATTGGGAGACCTCAAAAAACCATCGGATCCCCGCTTACACCAGGATGGATCAGAGACTCATTGATGGAATGAGCCGAAAGAAAAATAAAATTACTTTTTCTCCTTTCTTTCCTTTGGCGTTACCCAAAAACGTCGTCCCGCCGTAGCGGGACTCCCCGGAAACCTCTCG
>CAJAQL010000032.1 GCA_903944135.1 uncultured Parcubacteria group bacterium | reverse complement strand
TTGTCGAATATTCTCGACTGCTGCCTCCCGTAGGAGTACGAGCCGTATCTCAGTCTCGTCGTTGGGGGTCAGGCTCTCACCTCCCCTACCGGTCGTCGCCTTGGTAGGCCGTTACCCTACCAACTAGCTGATCGGACCTAGGCCGATCTCGAAGCGTCTTGCGACTTTACCCTTGCGGGACTATCGGGAATTACCCCGCCTTTCGGCGAGCTATGCCCAACTTCGAGGTACGTACCAAGGTGTTACTAACTCGTTCGCCGCTCCTCATTAACATCCATTGCTCTTGATGTAATCGCAAACAATTTCAAAAAATGAAGCGCTCGACTTGCATGCCTTATCCACACCGCCAGCGTTCATCCTGGACCAGGATCAAATCCTCATATAAAAGAATTTGAGTTATTCACTCAAACCCTCAACAGCGCCGACGGACCGGCTCGCGCCAGGACATCAGAACTGTTGAGGGCTATTTGAATGAACCCGCGACATTTAGACGAAATGAAATTTCGTCCAGTCGGTTCGCTCGTCAAACATAAAAATAAATTTTCACATTCGCCGTGCTGCCAACCTTGAGAAAAATGCCGCAAAAAATAAAATAAACTTTGGGACAACTAAAAAACTCTCTACTAGATATTCAGTTGTAAAAGGGCAGTTACTTGATCACGGGTACTATTATATAGATAAGAAAAGCTTTGTCAACTTAAAGGTCTTTTCCTTTTTAAAAGAGCATGATACATTCTGCATTAGGAGGCATTTAATATGGCGAAAATCGTTGTCGCTGCAGTAAATACGCCCGCTGGCTATGTTACGGAAGCGGTAAAGCGGCTTATGGAAGCTAGGTCTTCCGCAGAATTCGATCTCATCCGTACCGAGACCGTGTGCCGAGCGAACGAATTCGAGGAAGCATCCGGAGAGATACTCGATGCCCTGCCTGATAATTTTGAGAGCATCAAAGCATTGCGCGCCGAAACAGCATAGCGCCAACCCAAAAATCAGTCCGGCCCCGTCTGCAAAGCGGGGCCGTTTCATTGCTTCACCTTAGGCAGATCCCGCATCCTGCCGGATGGGGATGAAATTAAATTTCCCGTGTCGGCGCACGGGATGGTTTCTGACTAAAAAGATCCCTCCGTGAAAACGGAGGGATCTTCCCCTATCGACAATATAATTTGCTTGCTTATTTATTTGTCGTCGGAACCACCTGAGCTGACGGAGTAGTCTGTAACTGATTTCCCCCGGAAAATCCCTGAACGTTTTGCACATTCTGGCCGCCCTGCATGGGATACGCCTGGCCATAACCGCCGTCATAATTCCGCATCATCCGATAACCGGAGTTCGACAGCTCCCCCTTGAGTTCGCCGATCATGACGCCAAACGAAAATACGATCAAGATGATCGCAAGGCCGAGGATCCAACGGACGACATGATACCAGCAGCTATGCCTACCCATGTAGCCACCGCCCATACCGCACATGCCACATGTTTTTCCCTGGCACATATCGCATTTGCATCCTTCGGGATGCTGACCTCCCATCTGATTCTTTGTCTGTTCTTCGTTCATAGTTTTATTATATTGAACTTCCTGAATTTATTATAAAGTTACGACCTTTGATCACTTTCATTTTCGTCGTCCTTCGGTTCGATCTCCTTTGCGATCTCCCGAAATTCGTTTTCCACCGCTCTGAGCCGCGAGCGGCTTGCCTTGATAAGCACCGCCGCTTCGCGAACCTTCTCGATCCCCGCATCGAAATCCGGCTCCTCGCTCCGCTCCTGCGATTCAAGCCACTCCGCGATCACGGCGAGTTTCTTTAAATTTTCCCCGAGATTTCCCGCCCCCTCTTCTTTCTTATTATACGATACTTTCTTCATTTTGGGTTCTTTTAAATTTATTTCGAAGGCTATTTTTCTCCCTTATCTGCTCGTACCACCAAGCGGGCACATAAGAAATCGATTCATTCGCGTGACGGGGAAATCTTCTTTTTTTTCTCCATCACCTCCGCCGCCAGGATATCATCGGAGAATTGCAGCTCGAATTCGCTCCCCACTGCCAATGTTTCCGCACGCTTCACTATTTTACCATGTTGGCGCACGATCGCGTAGCCGAGCCGCAAATTCCTCGCGGGATCATTCGCCGTTATCACGCGCCCGACATTTTCAAATCGCATCGCCACAAAACGCAAAAGATTATCAAATGAAGCCATGATACTTTTTGCATCATATTCGACGCGCTCGGCAACGGCTAACCGCATCGTCCGAACACGGCCGAGATAGTACGAAAGATCAAGCTTCTCTTCGGCACGCTCGATCATGTTCCGGAAAATCTCAGAGATCCGTTCGGCGTCATGCGCGACACGCAACGCCGCATCGGCCCATGAACGATTCAGTAAATTTGCCGCGGCGGTCGGCGTCGAAACATGCACATCGGCCGCAAGCGCGGCGAGCGGCACATCCTGATGATGACCGATCGCGGCGATCACGGGAACCGGAAAGTCCACAAGTGCCCGCACCAACCTTTCATTATCGAACGCCTGCAGAGCCTCCATGGATCCTCCGCCGCGCGCAACGATCAGAACGTCGAGCGGCACATCCCGTAATTTTTTGATGGCAGAGAGCAGACTTCCCACGGCCTCCGGCCCCTCGACGCGCGCATCAACGAGCGAAACCTTAAAACCGAATCTGCCAAGATTGTTCAGGATGTCATGGATCACGGCGCCGTTCCGCGATGTCACAATGCCGATGCGTTCCGGATATTCCGGAACAGCACGCTTTCGTTCCTCGTTGAACACACCTTCCTCAACAAGCTTCTTCTTCAATTCCTCATACCGTTTTTTGAGCACGCCCTCGCCCGTGAGTTCCATCGCTTTCACCTTGAAGCTCAGCTCGCCGCGGGGCGCATAAATGCCTGCGCTCCCCAAAACGACGATCCGCATCCCCATCTTGAGCGCGATGCCAAGATTTTGATAAACCGTTTTCCATACCACGCAATGCAGGACTCCGTCGCCCGACTCATCTTTCAGATCGAAATAAACATGTCCTGACGGCGGAAAGCTCACCTTGCTCACCTCGCCGACAATCGATACTTCGATATCGCGCAATGTTTCATTCAAAACCGCGATGTAATCCAAAACCGAAAGCGGCTTTTCCGGCTTTTCTTCTTCGCTAAAAAGCAATTCTTGCGTTGGCATATTTCTTTAATGATTATACTGTTCCGTCTTGAAAACATGGGTAGCTTCCGCCGGAGAAGTTTCCGAGAGAAGAAGCAATTCGGAGTTGCCGAAATGGAACATGGTAAGCGCTTGCTGCCAGTCAAGAGCGTAATATGCCGCGTAGATCATCTTTCCAATATCACCGTGAGCCACCAGAAGAACATTCCCGTCCGCATGATGATCTTTTATCCACGCAATAACCCTCCTCCCCCGGTCCAAAAGATCCGGAAACGTCTCGGCGCCTTCCGGCGAAAGAAAATAGACGATAGGATCGCCCTTGATGATATTCGGTGCGCACATCTTTTCGATATCCTTGACCGGTTTTCCCGTCATCACGCCGAAATCCCGCTCGATCGCATCATCAAGAACGCTCGGCAATGGCATAGCGAGCATCCGGGAAATCGTTTCGGCTGTTTGATAAGACCTGATCAACGGCGAACTGTAAACGATATCGAAAGAAAGTTTTTTGTTCTTTATATTTTCCGCAAGCATTCCCGCCTGCTCAAGGCCAAGTTCTGTCAGAGCTTTGTTCCTCCGACCGTTAAGGAGTCCTTCGGCATTATCCTCGTCCTGCCCGTGCCGCGCGAGATAGATATTCAGCATGATGTGAATTTTACCTCAAGCCACCCCGAACTGCACTATTTTACGAATCTCACATAGATCCCTGACGGGATCACGCGATCGGAATTCGCCTCCGCGATCTGCAGTTCTCCGAATTCTCCTTTGGCATCCGAAAAAACATCAATTACTGCCTGCAGAAACGAAGTCGCTGAATATCCCGCAGCATAGCCGTTCAAAAGGAAAAATGCGCCCGGCTTCTTTGAGAAGATCTTTTCCAGCGCGGCAAGCAGTTTCGGCAAATGCTCTTCTATTCGCCACACTTCGTTCGCCGGTCCGCGACCGAACGCCGGCGGATCAAGAATAATGCCATCGTATCCGGCTCCGCGTCGCGCTTCGCGAAGCACGAATTTCAACGCATCATCAAGAATATATCTGACGTCGCCGGAAGGAACGCCCGACAGTTCCGCATTTTCTTTCGCCCACGCATTGCTTTGCTTCGAGGCATCGAGATGCGTCACCTCAGCGCCGGCCCGCGCGGCAACGATGCTTGCGATACCGGTATAGCCAAAAAGATTCAGTACTTTCGGCTTATTGGATTTTTTTACGCAATTTTCGATCCATTCCCAATTCGCGGCCTGCTCTGGAAAAATACCGAGATGCTTGAATGATCCGAGCCGGGCAGAAAATCGCGCATCGCGCCACGCAAGATCCCACGATTCAGGAACGCCTTTGTTCTCCCAAACGCCTTTCGCGTTCGCAAATCTGAATTCCGCGTTCGCACCACGCCAAAGCTCCGGATGGCGCGGGCCCCAAATCGCCTGCGTCTCCGGACGGATCAGCACATGATGACCCCAACGCTCGAGCTTCCGATCATTGCCGGAATCGAGGATTTCGTAATCCGCCCAAGGTGTCGTAATCAGATCTTTGTTTTCCATTTTTTTCGTGATCCCGATCTTCGCAAACTCAAAATAACATTTTCTATTTCAGCGCATCCGGATGACGTTCGCTCCACGCATAAAGCGCAACCGCGGCAGAAACGGAAGCGTTCAGCGATTCACAGCGCGGATGCATCGGAATGCGGAGCGTCACGTCGCAATGCTCGAATGTCTTCTGCCGGATCCCCTTGCCCTCATTCCCGACAATGAAGATCGATGGCGCATCGTACCTTTCTTCCGAGACCGTTTTCGGCCCCTGCATCGCAAGCGCATAGGCGCGGAAAAAATAGCGCTCCCGCAAGATCTCGATCGTCCGGTTCACGTTGCCGATCGAAACAATAGGAACACGAAACACCATGCCAGCCGACGCCTTCACAACCGATCCCGTGAGCGGCGCCTGATTGTGCGGCGGCATAAGCACTCCCGCCACCCCGAACGCCGCCGCGCTCCGGATGATTGCTCCCACGTTCTGCGGATCGGTCAGCTCATCCAGAAGCACCAGCATCGTATCATTCGAAACTTCGATCTTTTGAACGAAATCATCAAAATCGACCATCAGCTTTTCGAGATTTGCGATTGCAATCACGCCTTGATGCGCCGTATCTTCCCCTACGATCCGCCCCGCCTCCTTGCTCTTCAATTCTGCGGTCGGAATGTTCTTGCCTCGCACGAGATCGCGCAAGTTGCGATCATCCATTTCGGGTGCAAAAAAAACTTTCTTTATGACCTGCGGCGCATTACGCAAAGCCTCCTCGAGGGCATGCTTGCCATAAATATAGCTTTTATCGCGGGATGGTTTTGAAAATCTTTTTTCCATGGCCATGATCTGGTGAATAATTTTATATATAAAATATACGCCCTTTATGACGCGGAATCCATAGAACGCGCTTCAAAATAAATTCTAAGGTATAATTAAATTTCAAGCCTCCGTTTCAAAGGTCGTACAAATCATCATCACTATCAAAATGTCATATACAGGAAATATCACGAAAGAAACTACGGATAATGCTTATTTCCGGAAGGTCCTCTTTACGGGAGGAAGAAGCCAGCTCGTGGTCATGGACATCAAGCCAGGTGAAAGCATCGGGGCAGAGATCCATCCGCACACGGAGCAGACACTTTTTCTCTTGAGCGGAGAAGGTAAATCCATCCTTGACGGCGTGGAAACACCCTTCGTGGCGGGAGACGTTGTCGTCGTAACGCCCGGTACGGAGCATGATTTCGTGAATACCGGAACATCATCGCTTAAAATATTCACCATCTATGCTCCGGCAAACCATATCGATGGCCGCATCCATAAAACCAAAGCGGAAGCGGAAGCGGACACCGACGACGAAGCATTCGGGGAGAGCGTGGCATAGAGCGGAGCGTGCTGGCAGATAAAAAACGAACGGCATAGAGCCGTTCGTTTTTTATCTGCCAGCATCAAATGTTCGAGCCCTTAAGCCCCCCCCCGAATTCACGCCGGGGAATTTCGTCCAAGATGGATAGAAAAACCATCAGCAGGAATGTCCGCTTATTTTCCATGCATCAATAACGTCTATGCCCGTGGCGCAATCGCGGCATCTTCCGTCTTCTTAAAAAACACCATGCCATAATGTCCCATAAACTTTCCCGTACCATCGTATGATGGAACAACATAATTCTCCGCATTAATCACCGTCCCGCTCTTTGTCTTCATCCGCCGGTTCGGCGCACGGAACGCATCCTCGCTCGCATACAATCTTCCAAAATGTTCCGCCGCCCCAACGCTTTCCGCACCGATGATAAAATCAGTGACATGTTCGCCGAGCACATCCTTCTCGGTATAACCGAACTTTTCCGCCGCTTGAGGATTCATATACCGCAGAAATGTGATGATACCCAAGGGATTGATACCGACCAGCATATCACAGGACTCTTCAGGCCCTCCCTCAAGCGGTCCGTATGTTGTTTCTAACATTGATGATTCTGTCATAGATAAAGTATACCATATCCATACCATGAAATCGTCGATGTATCCCCATTCTTATGGCGGAGAGACCGCGGAGGATATTCAACTTATTTCGCGGGTGCTTATCTTTTGGGCGTTACAAACCTTTCCCCTTAAAACTTTGAATCAATCTAAAAATAACGATCACGCCCAAAATAAATCCGGCCATGAAAGCTAGGGCCATTATGACAACATCATAAATTCCATAGCAGGGAAATGAGCTCGCAGGATCTTGTATGCAAGGAAAAAATCGATCTACAAACACTCCGAAAAAGCGTGCCGTGCGGGCCATTTGAAAAATGACCACACATGCAACGATCCCCAACAGCAAGCCATAAACTTTTTTAAATAGATTCATGTCTTGCCCTCATTATATCCGCATTTGGAAATCTGAGCGAAGTGTAGTAGAGGATGTTCGGACTTATTTCAGAAAAAATACCAGAGAAAACATGCAAGAGCTGATAAACTTCGAACAATTGCAACCAAATTTAAAGCCGTAAAAAAATAATGTTATGAACTTAAATTTGGAGTGGGGCGATCATTGATCGCCCCACGAAGATTAGAGAATACCCATGACCTTTCTCGGCAGCAAAGGATTGCTGCGAGGAGAAAATAATCCAAGGATTTCCATCATCTCGGCAACAACAACGATTGTGGCGAGTTTGAGCAATATCTCAGTTCCACTTTGCCCCCATGCCGGATCAAGATAATGAGGCTCAAGATCAACGACTTCAGATAGGTTGACCCTCGGACCTTTCCGGTACGGCTGATTTCCGTAAGAGATGATTTTACCGAGCGTCTCGGGTTTCATCCGCGCGAGTTTTTCTTGTATTACATTACCGAACCGGTGATGTAATCCACCGCCAAAATCAGCAGTGCAATCGGCCTTCGTGATGTTCAACTGCCGCATCATCGTTGTTGCGAGATTGTAAATGTACATTCTTCCCATAACTACCTCCATTTGCTTTCGCAAAAATTCCCACCTCACCATTGAGTTCGTATCCTGGGAAAGATACACCAGTGGGGTTAATCTAGCTTGATTAACGATTATATAATACAGATTATTTATAAAATAGTCAAGCACTCAAATACACGAACCTAAAAAGGTCCGAACATCCTCTACTAAGCGGGGGGTAGTAGAGGATGTTCGGACTTATTTCGAAGAAAATGCCAATAAAAATGAAAAAGAGAGTATGCAGCGACACTTAAACAATCTCGTGCCAGGGTCAATAAACAAAGATGTTATAATCTTGTAATGAGTTACTATCGCCGTCGCTACAAGCGTCCATACTACTATCACAACAATCGTTCTTATTACAACCGCAACAACTCCAGCCCAGAAGGATCTATTGCTGCAATAATAGTCATCCTCCTTTCAATTGGACTCATCTCTTTTATGGGGAAGAATCCTATTGGTTTTATCTTGGGGGTGTTTGAATTCATTATTTTTATCGGCGTCATTGTACTAGTTATTTTTGGTATTCGAAGATTGATCAAACGAGGAAACAAGATATCTGAGCCAGGTGTTATTAGTGTTAATCGCGAAGATGCGGCTCAAATAAATAGCGAAAAACATGGATGCAAGTGTTACATGGAAGGATTAACCTATGGCGAGCAAGAGGTTGCGGATACTCTTGCAAGAGAATTGAGCTATAAGGATTATTTCATTTTCAACAATCTCATCATCCCCTCCGAGAATAATGGATCGACGCAAATTGATCATATCGTTATCTCAAAATTCGGTATTTTCGTTATAGAGAGCAAGGATTATAAGGGTTGGATATTCGGTGATAAAGATCAGCCATTTTGGACACAATCTCTGCCTGACGGAAAAAATAAGTTTCAATTTCAAAATCCAATTCATCAGAATTTCGCCCATATTATGGCCCTTAAAACTCTCATGCCGTTCGCAACAGATTGTTTTTATAGCATAGTCGTCTTTTCAAGTAACTCCGAGATAAAAACCATACCAATCGAGAACGTGGTACATGTAAATCAATTAATCGGATGCATCAAGAAATATACACAAGAAAAATTAACCGAGAACGACGTTCAGCTTGCTATCGGGAAACTATCGTACGCCTGTCAGACCGTTGATATCACAGCCTCGGAACATATAGCAAATCTGAACGCAAACCATCAGGATTAATGTCGATAGCGGATGATATTCGATCTATTTGTACAAAATCCAAAATCGATAGTTTTCTATCGAAGGTAAGGCAAATTTAGTTTACAAACGGACTATATTGCGAATCCGTTTGGATGCCGCCATGAGTTGAACAATCGTATACCGGATTTTGACTTACGCTATACGTTTCATCAACGCATACCGCCGTTGCACCTTTAGGTGCTCTGTCCATAACTTCACAAGAATAATCATCGTCATCACAGCAGTCTTTTGTACGAGTATTATATCCGAAATCACAAAACGTCCCATCAGGAGCGTATCCGCCTTGATATGGAGCATTTGAGATGGGTTGTGCTGTCGCAACACCGTTTGGTGTTCCAGCAGAAGCTCTAAAGTGTTGCTTTTCTGCATCGGCATTTGTATCAAAGCAATATCCATTAGATGCCCTCGTTCGGTTGTAATAAGGATCATCTGGATCGTGATAAATCATGCTCCCTAAATGCCCTTTCACCGGGTAGCCCGGCGGACAATCAAAACTATTTACAATAACAAACCCCTCCTCTTTGTGTTTATGTGGAATATACCAGTAAAAATAAGAATAGATGCTCCCCATTATCAAAATAAATAATCCTGCGATGAGGAATTCTTTTTTGTACTTTTTTAGCCACTTCATGAAGGCCATATGAAAATTAGTTTGGCCAAATTTGCTTTCTGACGGCTTCGCTTAACACATCAACCAGTATGCTTCGCAGGCCATCCGCGGCGACACTACCAGCTTTCAAGGCGAGCCTTTTAAATCGTACGATTGCAGTCGGTGTGCTCGGTGTTTCGCGGATGAGATCGTCAAGGGATTTGCTTAGAATGATCTTTTCGTTGCCATCCAATTTTTCGATTTCTTCAATCATCTCTCGCGCGGCGACAAGCCGGGCTTCGGTCCAAGGAAATGGCTTGCCGCAGTTACAGCAAAATGGCGGCACGGTATAAGGGGAAAAGGAAACGATGCCATGGATATAGTGATGACCTCGGATTGCTGCTTGGCAATGCGGGCAAGCCATAATCGTTTCCGCTCCACACTTATCGCAAAACTTTTGATTGCGATCCAACTTAGTGGCGGCACGCTCATTTATAGCATGACCATTTATACATATCTGAGCCGTATCAAATTCTTCTTGCATATTCATATTGTAACATGCTCCCTTCTCTATAGATCAATGACCATCCTCAAAATATTAAAGGGCATAGCCCCTAAATATGGGTACGAACAAGGGCGCCCCTTCAGAAGATAAGAAAAAGTGGCTAATTTCAGTTTCTATTTCTCACTCGGCTTCTTTATGCTCTTTTGAACATCGCTGTTTAAATCATCACTGTTATCACTATTATCGCTCGTATCGCTTGAGGCCGCGAAGATTTTTTTCTTTTCTATATCTTTAGACATAACACAAGATTAAAAAAATTATTAAATGAAGCGCGAAAATCGACCCACTCACATAAAGTGCAATTCGCGCATTTTTTAG
>CAJAQL010000031.1 GCA_903944135.1 uncultured Parcubacteria group bacterium | reverse complement strand
TGCGGTCCCATTTCGAAATATGGGACAAAATCGTTCGACGTACCGTTAAGCATCCCCCCGCCTCTGCAATACGGGCCGCAGGTCCACGCCCATGACAAATTCGGCGTCGTATTTGCGGATGTCCCAAAACCCATGAAGTCAGGCGAACCCCCATAGAAATCGACATAGAAAAGCTGAACGTCGCCATCGACCATTTGATGTGGATTCTGAAAAACATATGCTCTCGTGCTCGTGCCGAGCATCGTCGTTGTTGCGACCGAAAGCTGGATATAATGGTTGCACCACCAGGGAATGCCATAATTTTCAAAACCAGGGCCGCACTCCCAACCAAGATATTCCCTCATGGCATCTCCGACCGCCGCCGTGGTCGTGCCGAACTCGCTGATCGTCCCGCTCGCAATGCCGATCGTCGCCGCAAAAGAGCCATAATTTTCCGACTGAGAATCCGAAAAGATCGGCTGGTTGATAATATCATCGGCCTTCGCCCGCACAATCGAAATACCCACTACAAAAAGCACGGAAAATACCACCGCTATTTTATTTTTGATCATCAGTCCATTCTAGGGAACCGATGATTAAAAAAATCTAAAGGATCTTTTGTTTCAATTGCACAGAACCAATCTCAAGTGTTCGGACCGAAATTGACCGCATCGCCAACTTTAATACCATCCTTTACCACAATACCGGCGTTCACTTCCAAAACCCTATCAACTCCACCAGGCGAATTATATCTCTGCAAATTCAGGAGCGAAACGCCCGGCTCCGGCTGCGCATTTTCGACGAATCCCGCCACCTTGCCGCTCGCGATCCAGATGATATCGATCGGAAAGTTCATATCTTTCATCCAAAACTGCTGAACACCGGGATCGAACGTGAAAAGCATGCCGGTTCCCTCCGCTAAACTCTTGCGGAACGAAAGGCCGCGCGCTTCCTCGATGCTTGTCGTTGCCATTTCCACGGTAAATACGTTCTCTCCGATGCCCACTTCACCGATCGTAAGCGGCGGATTCGGCGCCTTCGAAAAAACAAAATGCCAAACGTAAAAAACGTCGACCACGATCAAAACAATGGCGAGAATGATGATAATGGTCATCGTGCGGGATTTCATGGTTAAAAATCGATCGTCATCTTCGGCTCCACGAGAATATCTTAGAACCTCTCCCAAAATTATTCCAGCCTGCGTTGCGGGATCGTTCCGCGAACGACAAGAGCTTTCGGTTCCCGCGCAGGCGGCGGCGCTCCTTCCAGGAGAAATTCTCGCCGTGGAGCCGATTTTCGGCAGCAAAGCAATCACGCGGATCCAATATGCATAATTGCGAGCGAACCGAAAAAAGAAACAAAGCTCGCTAAATAACCGTAGGTTCTAAGCAGAAACTTCCGTTGCGAAAAAGAAAAAAACACTTTATGATCAACGCCGGAACACTCATGGAGGAATATCGGAAGATGGATTCTCTCTTGGCAATACCGGACAGTCTTATCGTTCTTTCAATTACAATCTGTTTTACGCCATGGAACCGGTTTAAAAACTGGTTCCGAAAATGCTGACTCTCGTAAGACATCGCCCCTCCGACCGATTAGGTTGGAGGGGTTTTATTTAGAGCCTATCGCGAGGCGCACATAATATGCCGCGACACCGAATGCAACAGAGACATTCAATGACTCTTTTTTGCCGAACATCGGGATCTCGAGAATAACATCAGCCAGCGCCAAAACCTCCGGAGAAATTCCACCGACCTCATTTCCGACGACAAACGCAACTCGCCGAGTTCCGATGTCCTTAAAAACATCAGGACTCACCGACGCGAGCGAAACCGACCCCTCCGATTGTTCAAGAGCAAGAATTCCCCATCCTTCTTTTTTTAATTCTTTAATGATCATGCTGGCATCCGTGACGGATTCCCACGTGATACCCTTCTCGGCGCCAAGCGCCACTTTCTCAAAATCAGGCCGGATCTTTTTGAACCGATCAAAGGGCGATGGCGTAATGCCACAGAGATAGATTTTTTCGAACCCGGCGCCGTCGGCGGTGCGAAATATCGAACCAACATTGTGAACGCTCCGAATATCGCATAAAATTGCGGCTAATTGCATGAACCGATGATACCACTCGGCGCGATCATTGGCACGCCTGAACCACATCGTCCGATGGATCGTCAACGGGTTGATCTGTTGAGGATGGAATGGAAGTAGTGGACTGTGGCGGAGATAATGTCGCCGGAACGGTAGCTGCGGCGCCAACACCTCCGACAGAGGGACCAGAACCGCCACCCACGGACGAACCCGAAATAGCCGGGGCCTGAGCAACCGACGAGACCAACCCGGAACTCACTGTGGTCTGCGCCGGAACAGAATCCGATTGCGATGAATTCGCACTGGAAGAGGGCGGCGAAGAAGTTGCAGGAACGGATAAGGTCACCCCTCGAGATGTGACGGAAATAACCGACGATACTTGTTTTGACGAGGTCGATATCGACGTCTGAGCCATAGCTGCAGTTGTCGTCGCAACCATCGGAGAACTTGCAGGATTTACCACGATCGCCGCGCCGCCGAATAAATTTTTAACTATGGCAATAAGCGTCGCCAGGTTATCCGTGGTCGCCGCAAGAACATTGTCGGATGTGTACCATTTTTCCTCAACGATACCAGTATAGCCCGATATCGGCTCCGGATCCTTCGCCGTGAAACTGCCGTCCTTATTTTCCGTATATATCGCGAAATGAATATGCGTCCCGGGATGTTCCGCACACGCCGCACCCGCAACCAATCCAGTATCCCCGATCTCGCCTATGACCGTTCCCTGTGATACCGCATCACCCTGCCGCACCGGAATGCTACCTGGTATCATATGAGCATAACGTGCCACTACATTGCCGCTCTTGATGATCAATATCTGCGTGCCGTAACCGCCATTATAGCCGTTCTCCTCGACGATCAGTGCAGTTCCTGAAAATGCGGCGATCGCCAGCTTGCCATACGCCTCACAGCTGTTCTGCGTGAAATCAATCGCATAGCTGTCTTTCTTTATGTGCGTCGGCGGCGAATTATAGCCATTCGCCACAATGAAACGCTCCCCCGCCGCGAACGGCAATTTCACGCTTTCCGCTGCCAAGGCGATGAAAGGCGGAGAAAGAAGAGCGAAGAACGTCATAAGGAAAATTTTCTTTTTCATTTCATAAGTTGAAAATTTTTCAGGATATCCGGAAGAAGATCTTGGCAATTTTCGCTCGGCGAAATGCCATTGGCTGCCAGAACGGCCGATGGTGCGATCTCATACACGACTGTTCCTGTTGCCACATAGGCAAGCATCGTCCCGATATCGTTCAGCATCCCGCTCCAAACGATGGCCGTTGCACCATCGGCTGTCATCGCAACGCGCGACATTTCCACAACGGATACCGTGGGATCGCCATGAAGATATATCGTAAGCCAATCGGTAAGATCTTTGCGATCCGCATTTTGAAGCACGGAAATCTCCATCTTGCAGGCTGGAAGCGTTTTATCCGTTCCCGTGTAATGAGGGTAAAGCGTGATGCCGCTCCCTGCACTTCTCTCGAGATACCAATCCCGCGGGATCGTGACTGTATAGCCAGCAGACCTATTATCGATGCGCACGGTTCCGTTTTTTGCCGTGCTGGTCACGATCGTATCCGGATGAAGGACCGGTAAGCCTGTTTTTTCCCTTGACGACGATCGCGCTAGAAAAAACCACACCATATATCCCGCCATTAAAACCACGATCAGAATGATGATCTTTTGTTTCATAGGGTGAAATCATTACTGTTATTGTCGGTATCGACCACCATGCCACCCGCAAATTTTCTCCGCAACACCTGATTGGCAACGGGATTCTGGGGATAGGGTGAACCTTCAACATATTGATTCGTACCGGTTCCCCATGCTACCGCATCGATCTGTGTTCCACTGGCATCAAAAAGCGCAACGCTGTTCGATGCCGAAAGAGTCTCCGTACTCGAGACGTCCGCGCCGATCGATTGCGCGAAGCCAGCCGCGTCTGATGCCCATGTAAACCGCGCATCAGACGCAATAGTGCTTCCTACCGGAAATTCACGGAGCGACGCATCGCTTCCCGTGCTCGATTTTTTGCGAAGTTTCCATCCGCCGATATCGAGGGCGACCGGCGTCGGATTATATATCTTCACGAAATCATCGCCTGCCACCGCGCCGGCGATCTGGATCTCCGCAATGACCGGATGATTGACCGATGCGGATGCGGGTAAAGGCGGAGATGAGGACGGTGACGCCTGATCGACCATATCCGCGGTACCGGTCACATCCGAAACGGAGGTTGTCGCATTACCGATACTTGTTGTCGCGACAACGTTCATAGCGTCAACCTGCACGTTGTCATCCGTTACCAATAAGGCATCCGCATTCAACCTGAAATTTGCCGTCACCGAGACCATCCCATTGATCGCGAACGAACACGCCTCGGTTCCGGAGCAACCACCCGACCAGCCAATAAATGTCGTACCGCTTGAAGGCACCGCAGTAAGCGCCACCGTCGTGCCGGCAGCATATTCATGAACGCACGATTTTTTGCAAACTATGCTATCGGGTTTGATCGTAATCTTCCCGCTACCGTCGCCCACGATCGCCAGATCCATGTCGTATCTCTTTACTGAACTGCTGGCAGCATCAGCAATCGCCGCACCGGCTGAATTTTCCGCACGCGGAGTACCGCCTTCATCAATACTTGTCTGCCAGTCCAGATCTTTTTTCCGTTCAAGCGTTTGTTTTGTCGAGTTAGAACCGCCAGGCCATCCTGATGAGGCGTCGATAAAATCGGAAACGCCGCAGCTGGCATCGAAAATCCCAAGTTTATCCCCGCTATTCGATAAAGCACCGGTATACGCTTTATCATCAGATAAACTATTCACAAAATCCCCGTTACGTGACAGCAGATAGAGCATATTCGGCGCGAGCTCATCTCCCGAACCGAACGATATTTTTATCTTGCCGCTCGCATCCATGATCTGCCATCCCTCGAGAGGAATTTCGGTGCCGGAGATGTTTTTAAGCTCTATCCACTCGCGATCAGCGGCATGATCAGCCGACTCACCAGGCGCAACGGGCGAGCCCATCCATGCAATCTCATTCAATATCACGCCATGTGAAATGTTCGCCGGAACAGATGCAGGAAAAATACAGCTCACGGACTTACCGTAACCAGTCTCAGGAGCGTCGCTTTTCTTGTCGCCACTAGCCGTATCCGAAGCCAAAACAACGCCCGTTTCTAAAATTTCCGCAGGTACAGAAAGTATCATGTGCGGCGGCGAAGAACTTGCCACATCCACAGAATTCTCCGCAACAGCTTGATCATCTTTTTTTATCGTACCGACCGCCACGGGAGCATCGCTTGCCGTAAAATGCAAAGATGGACCGGAATTCATACTCACCCTTTTGCCGGATGCGGAAACTTTGGTCGATGAAGCTCTCAGAAACATCTTTTCTGAACTGCTGGCTGCCACGGATAAAGCGGGATCGACCTCGGACACGAGAGTACTCGATGCAGCCGGAAAAAATATGTCTCTCCACGATTCCACGGCGATCGCACTGCCCCGCCACAGAGATCCGCGCACAGGAGGAGAGACACAAACCAAGACGCTGCCACCGACAAGAATCACCAGCATTATCATTACCGCAGCGACCTTTCTTTTCGAAAACCGAGGGTTTTTATCGAATCCCGTCTCTTTTTGATTGTTCATTCCTGCAATCTAACAAATGAGAGATTAAAAGAATCTTAAAGGATTTTTTATTTCGGTTCACTCGCGAAAAGAGGGCAAATATCGTTTTGCCCATTTTTCTGCTCGTTGCCGAAGATAAAAAATCCAAAAGATTTTCTATCCGTTATGCTATAATTTTTATATGCAAATCCAGAAAAACAAGAATGTTCAGTGGATCGACGTAACCGGACCGACCGAAGAAGACCTTGCTTCGCTCAAAAAGAAATTTGGTCTTCATCCCCTTATTGTTGAAGAGTTGCGCGCGCCATCGACGCGGGCACGCGTCGAAACGGAAAACGATTATCTTTTTTTCATCTATTATTTTCCGCTCTACGATACAAAAGACGAGTCTTCCGTGCGTAGCGAGATCGATATCATTGTGAGCAAGAATATCGTAGCAACCGTTCATTATGAATCTCTCACGCGCGTTCTCGGCGACTTCGAGATCGGCGAAGCGAAAACGTCATTGGAACTCCTTTCCCGCCTCATCGAACATCTCATCGTTTTCGAAGAGCGTCAGCTTCGGCATATCCGTGAAAAAGTGGAAAAAATCGGCCGCGACGTGTTCAAGGACCAGGAACGCGACATGCTGGAACGGATCATATCCCTCAAACGCGATATTTCCGAATACCGCCTTTCCGTCCGGCTTCAGGAACCTATCCTAAAATCCCTGCTCCAAAAAGGGATACAGTTCTGGGGCGGCGACGCCGAAGTCTATCTGAACGAGCTCATCGGCGAACAGATGAAGGTGATCGGACAGATCCAGGATTACCGCGAAACGATCACCGATTTCGAGGAGACGAACAACCAGCTGATGAACATAAAAACCAATCAGACCATCAAGAGGCTTACGTCGCTTTCCTTGGTCGCCTTTCCGGCGATGCTTTTCGAACAATTGTTCATGATGAACGTCAATAACACGCCGCTCGTAAACCTGCCCTACTCTTTCTGGATCATCATTTCCATCATGATCATCATTACCGGCGGTATCTTCATCTTCTTCAAAAAGAAAGGACTGCTCTAGAAAAATACACCCGAAGGTTCGAACCTGGGTGAGCACTAGCGATTTTTCACGACGATCACGGCCTGTAACGCTGACGCGAAGATCACCCATAAAAGATAAGGGATATTAAGCATGGCGATCGGCGGCCAGAACGGAAGTATCGCGATCAGCGCCCAGATGAGCGTCCCAAGCGTAAGCAAGACATCAATAAGCGCCAAAGCGCTGTTTTTAAGCTTGAATTCGATCGGAGCGAACGCAAAATTGAAAATAAGGTTCAAAATAAACGGAATACCGACCGCCAAAGGAAAAATCCGCGTGGCGATACCATAAAATGCGAACGTAAATGACCACGCAATAATGACATAGAGGAACGTCCAAACTGGCATAAAGATCCGAGCAGAAGGAGCCCACGAGGGTTTTTTCAAGCCCTCGTACCAGATATGTTCGTTCATGTGAGTATGATAGCACATACATCCGAAAGCTACCGACCAAAATAACGGATCTCCCGGAAAACCACTATGCAAAAACACTGAAAATGAAGAAAAAAACGAGTTTCCTCCGCTTGCGAGCCCCAAAAAATAGATCAGAGACACCCAAATAGCGAATATTTGACAAAAAGATACAATATGATATTCCAGTAATCCTGAAAGTTTGTGCGGTTGACTTCTTGACCCCTATAAGCTAAGATGAAACCAATCTAATAGAAGAGCGTACATACCCCGATGAGGGGCTTTTTTATTGGAAAATATATCTTAAGTCTGCCGCCTTGGACGGTCTTTCGCCCAGAATGGCAGGATAAAGCTATTTTCACTAAAACTATATGAAACGCATCATACTGTCTTTGACGGTAGGGGTCCTGATTGGCGGGTTTGGCCTATTCGGCCTCATAAATAAAGCAGGCGCTGATCTGAATATTCCTGAATTTCAGGGAAAAGTCGTTAAAACCTTCGCCATGAGAATAACGGCTTATGCCAGTACTCCTGATGAGACCGATGACACGCCATTCATCACGGCAAACGGAACGACGGTCCACGACGGCGTCGTTGCCAGCAACATCCTTCCTTTTGGCACCAAAATACAGATTCCCGAGCTTTTCGGGAGCAAAATATTCACGGTCGAGGACCGTATGAACCAAAGGATCAAAAATACCATTGATATCTGGATGCCGAACAAGCCAGCCGCCATCGATTTCGGCGCTGTTCATGCGTCGGTCGTGGTGCTTGGAGACGAAACGTCGTCCGCCATCAGCGAAGCAGTGGATAAGAGCAGGGATCTTTAACTGCTGACTCCCGTTATCCCACATTTTCTGTCATTCCAAGCTCCGCAAGATAAGGGATCTATTGGTATCCTTCGTCTCCGCCTGCGAGGGGAATAAACTTCGGCGGGAATCCAGGAACAAAAACTAAACGATTTCATCGAAGTTCGACCTCAATAAATGCGATCCTATCCCCACCAGAGCTTGATATGGAGGTCCGCAAAAGCGTCGGAAACAACGAATTAATCCACCGTTATCTGGATCTTCTTCGTATTTGCAGGTATCTGCCACAGCCAAGCTGGCCACACCGAGATAGCGCCTTCCTGGAGTTCCGGCAACGAGGAAATGGCGTTCTTTGCAACGCTTATCTTTTGTCCCGCGATACTCGCCCGGAGATCGTCCTGAGAGAACGTCGGCTCAAGCGTCCCCTGGGCATTGACGCCGAAAGTCAGCTTGCCGTTCGCGAAATCCGGGGTTGCGCTCGCGTAACTCACGGAGAAATCACTGAAGGTCGAGCTCGCTTCCGTCGATTGCGCGATCGACAGGAAGAAATTCTTCAATGATGTTGCGGCCGAAGAAGACTCATCGAACCCGATCGCAGAGAGCGTGCCTTCCCCGAATACGCTGAAATTGCCGTTCGAGTCGGTTGACGTATTGACCGTGATCTTTGTGATCTGGATATTGGTCGCGCCATCGAGAATCTTGAAATTGTTGGTATAGCTCCCCGTCAGGCTGCCCTGAAGCTCGGATGTGAGAGTGTCGGTTATCGCCTGTTTTGCGGAAGCGATATCGCTTGCCGTCGGCACCGCTTTTTCTCCGACAAAACCGCCGCTCGTCGAGGTCGTGATCGAACCGTAAAATGCGGCATATTTCGGCGTTCCCTCGAAACCCGGAATGGTCAATTTTTGCGTCGAGCTGACGTTGTAGTCGACGCCCGCCTGATCCGCCACGATCGGGGCAGTGATGGATGACGGCACGATCTGGCCATTCGTAACCGCTGCACCCGGAACAACTACGGCATTCACCAGCCGGAATATTTTGTTATCGGGCGTCACGAACCGCGTGGTTGCCACAAGGCTCTGCGGCGAAGAACTGTAGGCGTTATAGATCGTGATGGTTCCCTGAGCCTTGAGCGATACATTCTGCTGGCCTGTCGCCGGAAACGATTTGGTTATATTTTTAGGAACCGAAAAAACCTGCGCCGGAATGATGTTGTTCGTCGTATCGATCTTCGAGGTCGCGGTCTCCGCGACAAAATTTCCGTTATAACCCCAGGGCGTTTTTTTGAACGTGATATTGATCTTTGCCGAGCCAAAAAACACGGTTATGCCATAAAGGGCCGCGCCCAAAACAACAAGCGCGCCGACGGTCCATCCGATCCGGGAACCTCTTAGCGTTCGACGAGAAGATATTCTTTCTGCATTATCTTCATCATTTATCTCATCGACCGAAGGGATCTGGCGTTTTTTGAAAAATCGATCTTCCTCCTTGAAGAAGGACTGACCTTCCTGTTCAGCGTCCTCCCCCGCGATATCTCCTTCCCGACGATCATCTTCCTCTTTTTCTTCGGACTGATTTTCTTCCGCGACCTCAATGGAAGTTTTCCGCAGCATCACGGGTCTTCGCGCCGGCACGACCCGCTTTCTTCCGTGAGGTGATTCGACTTCCTCCACTTCTTCTTCTCCGTCATTCCCGTCATCTTCTTCGGAGTCGCGAGAAACCGGGACAATATCCGATATCCCCGACGCTCCCGATGTGCTGCGCTCTCGAAAAAGCGGGTGACTAATGGGAATACCGGCATTTCTCGCGAATGCAAGAATGTTTTCATCAACCGATTCAACGGAGATCTCCTTTCCGACATCCGCCGATTCCCGTTTGATCAGATTGAAATTTCGTGCCGACTTTCCGAGCATCGAACCGCGCGGTACAACCAGAACCAATGCGTGATCAGGTTCTCCAAGAATGCGATCCACTGCCTCACCCGCACCTTCTTCTTTTTCGAGAATTATTTTTTTGGTAGCCATATTGAAAAGTATAACATATTCCAATATCGACTTGCGATATCGGCACCTGAAGATACCAATATCCCATCACCACTATGCCAGCCAGTGCAATTTTCTCTTTAAAAGCTCATTGAGCTCGGATCTGTTATTATCGAAGTACAGCTCAAAGAACGGTGCAAGGTATCGGAGAACGATGCGCGGGTCGATCAATTTGCCGTCACGCGAAGAAAATCCGAACTTTTCCAGCAGCGAAGCAACGGGAACATCTTCGATCGTGACATGATGGCGGTGATACGGAGTTTTGAGCGAGATATTGCGGGGCGCGTCAAGATAAGCCGACCCATGGATATTCGCTTTATCAAGCGCTCCAAAAAATCGCTCAGCCGATGGAGCGACCAGAGCGTCGAGATATTTTTTTGCTGCATCCGAAACTTCGCTGCGGACATACATTCCGTAAATTTCCTCCGCCGAAAGAAAAGAGATACCGAAGTTCTGGGCAATATTCCGGACTGCTGTCGACGCATCCCAGGAAAATGATTCACGATAGACCACGGAGCAACCCCGTTCAGCTTCTTGAAAAATAAAGAGCGATGACTTTCCTCCGTCACGAACAGCAATGATATTGAGGGGCAGAGGCTTGATGCGGGCCAGGGCGGCAAGCTGAGCCTGCGGCGCTTCAGCAAAAAAGAACTCTCCAGGAGCATTGAAAAATGGCGTAAGGGATTCTGAAAGCTCTCTGACGGCGAAAGTAAGCTCAATGATAAAAGATACCTTCTTGCCGGAACGCCCAATGGGATCAGCGACCACGCGGCCATCGATAGCTATTCGATCGATCCGCTGGTTCACGAGAACCGTATCGATATTCCCCGCTTCAAGCCGCCGTGCCGCCTCAAGACGGCATCCCGCGAATATTTTCGCCGTAGCGCGAGCGAACCAATCCTCCGCTTCGCCGATCGTTATCGGTTGATCTGCAATCGACGCGTCACGCTTGAAATCGAGTGGAACCGGAATGGTCGTCGCGAGATCCGCGCCCGCCAAAACCACCAGTTTGCGCCGCGAATTGAAAAAATATCTTCCTTCCCACGATCTTTGGAAAATGCTCCTTGCCTGCGATGCTGAAAATTTTTTAAAATCGATATCCTTGATTATCCTCTCAAACACCAGTTCGCGCTGCTCGTTGAAATTCAGAAACAGCGCACTCGCACCTTTTGAAGAGACATCCACGATCAAGAATTTTTCTTTTGAGCAATGAAAAAATTCCATCATTGATTCATGGTAACACGCTTTTTAAAATCGTTGAAATCACACATTGGCTCATGCCATCTCGACCTCTATTTTTGCCGTTAAAATAAAGCAAAAAATATTGGACTCGTTCCAACCGAACGAGTCCAATGAAAAACCCTCGATATCTTCATATGCTATGTTCTGTACTATCTATTCGATAACGCCGCGGATCCGGCGTATGCCGGCGGAGCTTGCCTCTTCCTTTGCGATCCTGAAATGACCGATCTCGCCGGTATGCGTCACGTGCGGACCACCGCAGAATTCGATCGAGAACGCCTTTTCGAACTGCGGATCATCTACCGTCGCGCCTTTCGGGCCGACGGAATACACCGACACGCGATCAGGATATTTCTGCCCGAATTCATGCTCCGCACCGAGTTTTTCTGCTTCCTCGCGGGGAAGTTCGCTCCGGACGACCGGCAGGTCCGCGATGATCTCTTCGTTCACGATCCGCTCGACTTCCGCCTTTTGCTCGTCCGTCATCTTTGCATCATGCACGAAGTCCATCCGTAAACGTTCGCTCGTGATATTGCTTCCCCGCTGTTTCACCTGCGACCCAAGTACGATCTGCAACGCCTTGAGCAAAAGATGATGCGCCGTATGCAATCGCGTCGTCTTCTCGGAATTATCCGCGAGACCGCCCTTGAAGACACCCGCCGAAGCCGTGCGGGAAAGTTCCTGATGCTTTTTCATTTCCGCCTGAAATTCAGACTCATCAACCGACATATTCCGTTCTTTCGCCAATTCGAACGTCAGCTCATATGGAAATCCATATGTTGAGAAAAGCAGAAAAACATCCTTACCTGAGATTTTTCCATTCTGCAATATTTTCTCGAATTCCTTCAGACCATCTCTGAGCGTCTTTCTGAATTTTGTTTCCTCTTTGTCAATTTCTTGTCCGATCATTTCGCGCAGAGCATACGTTTCCGGATATTGCTCTTTATATTGCCCAAGTGCCGGCTCCACGAGAGTTGAAAGCGCGACATTCTGAATGCCAAGCTGGTCGGCATAGCGGATCGCACGGCGAAGCAAGCGGCGCACAAAATAACCGCGCTCGGTATTGGACGGCAGAACGCCATCGCCAATCAAAAATGACGCGGCTTTCACATGGTCAGCGACGATACGGAACGCAGGCGCTTCCGGGGAATCGCTCGCATATTTTTTTCCTGACATTCTTTCAAGCGCATCGATGATCGGGCGATGACAGACATCAATGATATCAGGGATATTCGAAACCGCCATGGCGATACGCTCAAGTCCGCCACCAAAATCAACATTTTTCCTTGGAAGCTGAGCGAACGAACCATCAGGCTTTTTCACATATTGCATAAAAACACTGTTGCCGATCTCCAAAAATCTCCCGCAATCGCAGTTCGGATGACATTCTTTTCCGAATTTCGGATCATGAGGAGTTCCAAAATCGTAGAACATCTCCGAATCCGGTCCGCCCGGCTCCCCCGCTGGCATATTTCCCGGAACGCCCGCGCGGCTCCACCAGTTCTTTTTTACATCGTAAAAAAAGATC
>CAJAQL010000030.1 GCA_903944135.1 uncultured Parcubacteria group bacterium | reverse complement strand
TTTTTTGTTGCCGTTAGACAATGGAGTGCTCTTAGAATCCGAAGAGATGCTTAAAGAAATTGCCGATTGTGCCGAGCGCACCGAAAATGTTGAAGTGTGATGCCTGATCTGGCGACGTGCTGGTTGCCGCATGTGTGCCGCTTCGAGTTCCCTGATCCATAAGGGATGACGCGACGACCGATGTACCGTTCACGGTGCCTTGCACAATGATATTGTCGCCCGTTGCTATGCCTGAAATGCCCGTGCTGGTTCCATTCTTTATGATCTTTGCGTTCGACGCATCAATGGTATACGTGACATTGCTGTCATTCACAATCGTGACGGTCGTACCGCTGATCGTCGTGATGCTGCCCGCAACGATCGGTTCGCCATTGCCCTGGATCAGCGCTACCGGCGGCGTAGAAGTCGTATTTCGATGCAGGGTTTTGCTGTCGTTTCCTGCCGTGCCGTTTTTTCCCGATATTCCGTCGCGGATCACGGTCGCCGCAACATCAGTTCCGGTTACGGTTCCCTGCACCATGACCATGTCACCGGTCGCGATGCTCGCGACGGTCGATGTCGCTCCGTCCTTCACGACCCGAGCATTCGACGCATCGACCGTATAGACGGTCGCCGCTGTGCTTGTCGCATTCGGTCTCGTTTTTCTCGTCACGGTAAGCGTTGTGCCGCTGATCGCGGTCACATTTCCCGCGATGCCCGGCATCATGCCATTGTGCGTACCGCCCGAACGGCCGCCTTCCCAGTTTTGGCCTGTTTGCATTGCTGCAAAAACAGGAATGACCGCCGTCAGGCTCGCAATGAATCCCGCCGCAACTATCAAAGGAAGATATTTATGTTTATTCATGTTTTTTATATTGTACGTTCTCTTGGATATGGTATTTTTTGGAGGTTCATTCGACTATGGACTCCATCTGGCGGTTGTGCCAGGTGCCATACACATACCATACGCGGAGAAACCAAAAAAAGTTTCACAATCGATTCTGTGAAAAAAAGAGCGCTTATTTAAAACTGGAGCGGGTAACGGGAATCTCCCGCGACTCAAACGCGCTCGCCGCCGCTCGCATTTGGTCTGGGCACCGCCTCGCTCAAATTTTCCGCTGAAAATTTGAGTTCCGGCGTTCGATTTCTATCATCAAGCTCCATAAAAAGAGAGCCATCCTTACCGGACGGCTTTCTTTTTATGGAGCGGGTAACGGGAATCGAACCCGTATCTCAACCTTGGGAAGGTCGTGTTCTGCCACTGAACCATACCCGCCGGATCGAAAATAGTTTATCGTCATTTCAGGAAATAAGGAAGGGCGGGAATCTTTTTCTCTATTTGTTGGCTCATGCAAACGGACAAGCAAATAGTCTGCCGTAAATTTTTGTTTTCCCTGCCATGTTGTATAATGAAAGAAAAGTTTCCATTAAACTTATGACAAAAGCACGAGTTGCAATAAATGGTTTCGGGAGGATCGGGAGGCTGTTTTTTAAGGCGGCATTCGAATCGCCGAACATTGAAGTCGTTGCGATCAATGATCTGGGCGATGTTGAAAATCTCGCGTATCTTTTGAAGTACGATACGGTTTACGGGCGGTATGCAAAAGAGATCAGGGCGGATATCGCAGCCGGAACGCTCGTCGTGGACAATACGGCAATAAATTTTCTTCAAATAAAAGATCCGACGCAGCTTCCCTGGAAGGATCTGAATGTTGATATCGTCATTGAATCGACGGGACTTTTCGATTCCTATGAGAAATCGAAGGTGCATCTCGCGGCGGGCGCGAAACGGGTCGTGATCACGGCGCCGGCAAAAGATGACGATGGTGCGGACGGCCAGACGGTCTTGATCGGCGTGAACGAGGAAAATTTCAAGTCGTGTCCCATTACGTCGAATGGATCATGCACAACGAACTCGGCGTCACCGGTGATGCAGGTCCTTTCTGAAAATCCGGGCATTATAAAGGCAACGCTTTCGACCGTGCACGCGTACACGGCGACCCAGGGTATTGTTGATGGTCCGGTGCGCGGTGGCCATGATTATCGCAAGGGCCGGGCGGCGGCGCATAACACGGTTCCCGAAACGACCGGCGCGGCGATCTCGGTTGCGCGTGCAATACCGGAACTCAAGGGAAAGTTTGACGGCGTTTCGTTCCGGGTGCCGAACATCACGGGATCCATTTCGGACATCACGTTTCTTGCAAAACGAACAACAAGCGTCGAAGAGATCAATAAAATACTGACCGATGCGGCTGCGTCGCCACGATGGCGGGGGATATTGAAGGTCACGACTGATCAGCTGGTCTCATCCGACATCATCGGCGAGCCGTATGGCGCGATCGTGCCGCTTGATCTTACGAAGGTGATCGACGGTGATCTCGTAAAGGTTCTCTCGTGGTACGATAATGAAGCAGGGTATGTGTCGACGTTGATAAAACATGTGGAAAAGGTGACTCAATATATTTCATAGTTGAAATATATTGAGCCATCCCCGCGAATGCGGGGATCCAGATTTTTAATATTAAAAAATGAAATCTAGATCCCCGTTTTTGCGGGAGTGACAAAGAAAAATCTATGACTATCTATCTTGGCGCCGATCACGGCGGGTTCGATCTCAAGGAATCCCTAAAGAGTATGTTGAAAAACGACGGTTATGATGTCGTGGATTGCGGTGCTTCGGAACGCATGGAAGGCGATGATTATCCTGATTATGCCGCGGCTGTCGCGTTGAATGTTTCGCGCGCATCCGATCAGAGCCGAGGTATTCTGATCTGCCGTTCGGGATTCGGGGTGGACATCACGGCGAACAAGTTCCCGCATGTCCGGGCCGTGCTTCCGATGTCGCCGGACCATGCTTATCAGGCGCGCCATGACGATGATGCGAACGTGCTGTGTTTTGCGGCTGATTTTATGAATGAAGTTTCAGCGGAGAACATCATGAAGATATTTCTTTCAACTCCTTTTGCGAGAGAAGAACGCTATGCTAGGCGCCTTCAGAAGATCGATGATATCGAACGGATGAGCAAATCGTGAATGATCAAACCATGCAGATATTCCCTGTGATAAATTGCAGTGATCGAGCGTGCGTCGAGCGTCATCTGGCGGTTTTGGAAACATTCCTCCCGTCGGGGGATTTCATCCATATCGACGTCGCGGACGGGATATTCACCTTTCATAAAACCTGGAACCATCCCGAGGAATGGCCCGCATTACGTTCGCCATTTCCGCTCGAGGTTCATCTTATGGTGGAGCATCCCGAGGATCAGATCGCGCCGTGGCTTGCCGCTGGTGCGAAGCGTTTCGTTGTTCCTGTCGAAGTTATCGATCAAGATTCGTTCCGGGCGATCGCTGAGCAATGCAAAGCGGCGCGAGCTGAACTTATGTTGTCCTCAAATCCAGAGACACCGCAGGAGGATCTTACGCCGTATCTTCACGAAGTCTCCCGTTTTCAGGTGTTGTGCGTGAATCCGGGCCTCGCAGGGCAGAAATTTCTCCCCCTTGTCCTCGAAAAAGCGAAATGGCTGAAGTATGCGTTGCCGAATGCTATAATTGAAATTGATGGCGGCATTATGCCGGAAACGGCGAAGTTGGCGAAAGATGCCGGTGCAAACATCATTGTTTCCGCGAGCTATATTTTCGGAAGTAAAGATCCGAAGGGAGCATATGAAAAACTGAAGAAGATTTGAGCAAGACTTTGTATTTATATGTCGCCCTCGCGGAGGCGAGGGTCCATGCTTTAAAATAAATAGATCACAAACCTGGATTCCCGTTTTCACGGGAATGACAAGAAAAATCATCATGGAACCACTTACCGATAAAAAACTGAAAGATCTCGAATTTATGGCGAACCGTCTGCGGCAGGACGTGATCGAAATGGTCTCGCGTGCAGGCTCCGGCCATATTGCCGGACCGCTCGACATGGCGGAGATTTTTGCCGCAATGTATTTCCATATTCTCCGGCATGATCCAAAAAATCCGGATTGGCTGGATCGCGACCGTCTCATACTGTCGAATGGCCATATCTGTCCGGTGCAGTATGCGGCCTTGGCGCATGCAGGGTATTTTCCCGTCGAAGAATTAAAGACCTTAAGGCAATTAGGGACCCGCTTACAGGGTCATCCGCATCGCGGAGTTCTGCCGGGTATAGAAACGACATCGGGTCCGCTTGGTTCGGGAATCTCGCAGGCTATCGGTTTTGCGCTTGCAGCGCGGCTTGACGGCAAAAAATGGCACACCTATTGCCTGACCTCCGACGGCGAACACGAAGAAGGGAATACCTGGGAAGCGATCATGTTCGCAGGGAAAAATCAGTTGTCGAATCTGACGGTCATCATCGATCGCAATAATATCCAGATCGATGGATTCACGGAAGACGTTATGCCGCTTGAGCCGCTCCGTGAAAAATATGAATCGTCCAATTGGCATGTGCTTGAAATCGATGGACACAGCTTTGAGGAGATCGCGGCCGCCGTTGCTGAAGCGCAGGCGATCCATGAAATGCCGACCGTGATCATCGCGCATACAATTCCGGGTAAGGGTGTCGATTTCATGGAAAATGATTATTTGTGGCATTCGAAAACATTCAAGCCGGGCGAGGCGAAAAAAGCATTGCATGAGCTCCGGACATTACGGGGGAAAATAAGGAGCGAACACGAATAAAAAAACGAGTCATCGTCCTGCGAAGGCGGACGACCCGTGCTTCCAATAAAAACAACTCCCATGTCCCTTGTCCGTAAGATCTATCTTTATCTTTTCTCATTTATCGGGCTCGTGCTTGTGGTGATCGGTTGTGTTCAGCTTGTGAATCTGGGGCTCGATGTGTACGTCTTCACGGCCGCCGATCAGGTTTATTCTTATCCGGCCGCAGCGGAATCCATTATGAAAGGAGCGACGTCCTCGGCGCCGGCTGGTCCGACCGATGCCCAGCTTGCAGCATATCAGAACGAACAGACTGAAAGTGCGCATCAGCGAACTGCCGCTGGAGCTCTTGCTATGATTATCGTTGGTGTTCCGCTCTATCTTTATCACTGGCGCGTGATAAGAAAAGATAAGGAAGCGTAATAAAAAAAGACGACGCGTGCGCGTCGTCTTTTTTGGTATCGGTTTCAAACCTGGGGGCAAAGTCCCTCGCAAAAAGGAAAGGATGAAAACTCTTTCATCAAAAGATGAAAGAGGTTAGAATTACTCAAAGGATGGGACCAGCCGAAACCGATCCGTCCTGGGATTAGAGATAATTCTCACCCCCAGATGTGAAACAGCTACCTTGACCGAACCTTTATAACAGTGACTATCTTAGCATATGACAATTATGTTGTCAAGTGCCTTCCAGAAGCCATGATTTACAAGGGTTTTCGCTGGTATTTTTTGAAAAAGAACCAGCGGCCTTGCCGCTGCAAGAAAGAAAACGAAAATTGCGTAAATAAGTTACACTGAAGGAACCATTATGCCGAAATCAAACCCAACTCAGAATCCTAACAACGAAGATCGTGCCATTGACCTGACGCTTCGGCCGGAACGATGGGATGATTATGTCGGCCAGGAGAAGATCAAAGACAGTTTAAAAGTAATTCTCGCGGCAGCGAAACAGAGGAAAGAAGTTTCCGACCACCTTTTGTTTTCCGGTCCCGCGGGACTTGGGAAAACCACCTTGGCATATCTCGTCGCGCGCGAACTTGGCGGCATGATCAAAACAACATCCGGTCCGGCCCTGGAAAAGTCCGGTGACCTCGCGGCCGTACTCACGAATCTTACGCCGGGCGAAGTGCTTTTTATCGATGAGGCACATCGCATCAATCCGATGATCGAGGAGGTTCTCTATCCCGCTATGGAGGCGAGAAAGCTGCATTTGGTTGTCGGCAAGGGACCGTCCGCGCGAACTTTGAGTTTGGATCTTCCTCCATTCACCTTGATCGCCGCAACGACCCGCGAGAATCTGTTGTCCCAGCCGCTTCGTTCGCGGTTCGGCGCGACGCTCAGGCTTAATTTTTATGATGTGGGTGACATTACGAAGATCATTCGCCGTTCGGCGAAGATCTTGGGTGTAGAGGTTTCGCCCGAGGCGATCGCGATCCTTGCACGCGCGTCGCGCGGCACGCCGCGTATTGCGAATCGTCTCCTGCGTCGGGCGCGGGATTTCGCGGAAGTGCACGGCAAAGGTGTCATTGATGAGATGTCCGTATTGGATACGCTCAATATGCTCGAGATCGACGAAGCGGGTCTTGAACCGCAGGACAGGAGGCTTTTACTTACCATCATCGAGAAGTTCAATGGCGGTCCGGTCGGCATCAACACGCTGGCAGCAGCGCTTTCCGAGGATCGCGGCGCCATCGAGGACATTTACGAGCCATATCTTATGATGCTCGGTTTTCTCCAGCGTTCACCCGCCGGCCGTGTTGCACTTCCTGCGGCATATCGGCATCTGAAAATAAAAGGAAATGACGAATTGCTTTAAAGTTCTTTCGAGCCTTGTTCCTGCATGGTGGTCATTAAAACTTTATTAAATTAGATTTGACTTCCGGTTCGCGGGTTGTAGCATTAGGTTGAAAGTGGTGTCCATGTGGCTGTGGACGAAAAATCCGGTTTGGCGCAAAAACAGCAACGTTCAGTTGCTGTTTTTTGTTATCAAAAATTTTAGATAGTTTTAATCATTATTTTATTACGATATCTAAGCCCGTGTTTGATGGGGCTGTCGTCCATGGAGTAGGACACCATTTTCGCCAAATTGGAAAAGCGGGCGCAAATCCCGCCGGCTCCACACGGGCGCAAATTTTATCATCAGAATGATCTTCATCAACGAGTGGTTGCCGAATCCGACCGGTGCAGATGCGAAAGGGGAATTCGTGGAACTTTTTAACAGTGGCAACGCATCGGTGGGTTTGACTGGATGGAGTTTGGGCACGGGTGCCAAAAAGAGATTTAAATTGTCGGGAGTCATTCGCGCGCAAGGATATTTACTTTTACCGAGAAGTGAAACAAAGCTTTCGCTGAAAAATTCTGACGGTAAGATATTTCTCTATGATGCGGCAGGGAAGTTGGTCGATCAATCCGCTTTTGCGGGTACCGCGACGGAAGGGGAAAGCTTCGATCGGATAAGCTATAACGCTTACGATGCGTCGAGCGTTTACGCTACGATCCAGCAGTTCGTTTGGAGCAAGCCGACGCCGGGAGTAAAAAATAATGCCGTTGCGGAGACGGGGATTTCCAATGCTCAATATCCGATAAATGTCCCGTTGAATAGCACCTATCTGAGCTGGCCCTCTGTTTTTGGATATGCCGTTTTTGCGGGAGTGATTTTCGCTGCAATTCTGTGGTACGCTATAAAAAAAGATGAAAACATTTCAGGGCTTTTCTTCGGAGGAGACCAAACGATTTGGCAAGGAGATTGCTGAATCGCTGCTTAGTGATAAAGATCGTAAGACAAGGATGGCGATGGTAATCACCTTGCGCGGTGATCTTGGCGCGGGTAAAACGACGTTCACGCAGGGATTTTTCCGCGGTCTCGGGATCCGGCGGAGTCCGACGAGCCCGACGTTCGTTCTCATGCGTCGCTATGCCATGCGGCGTGCTGGTTTTTCGAATGTCTATCATATCGACGCCTATCGTCTTTCGGGTGCCGCTGCCACGGATGCGCTTGATATGGACGCCGTTCTGAAAGATCCCCGCAATATCGTCCTCGTGGAATGGCCGGAAAAAATAGAGGATATCTTGCCGCGCGATGCGATGCGATTGGAGTTCGCGTACGGAAAGAAGGAGAATGAAAGAATCATAAAAATAAAATCTGGATTTCCGACTGGACCCCGAACGACAAAGTGTAAAAAATAATATGAAAAAGCTCCTTCTTATCGACGCAAATTCCGTGATCCATCGTTCGTTCCATGCTTTGCCGCCGTTCACGGGGCCGTCAGGCGAACCGACCGGTGCGCTCTATGGCGTTGCGAGCATCTTGCTCAAACTGTGGCGCGAAGAGCGACCGGCGTATGCGGCGGCGCTTTTTGATCGGCCTGAGCCGACGTTCCGGAAAAAAGAGTATGCCGCATACAAGGCTCAGCGGCCGCCGGCACCGGACGAACTGATCTCGCAGATCATCGAGGCGCATCATCTTTTTGAAGCGTTCGGAATAAAGACGTTCGAGAAGCCGGGATTCGAAGCGGACGATCTTATTGCGACCTTTGCGGAACAGTTCAAGGGCGAGCCGGACGTGCAGGTCGTCATTCTGACCGGCGATCGCGATACGCTGCAGATGATCGAGGATGATAAGATCGTTGTTCGTACGTTCAACAAGGGAGTAAGCGATACGACGATCTACGACGAAAAAACGGTTATCGAAAAATATGGCTTTGCGCCGAAGTTCATGGTGGATTATAAGGCGCTCGTCGGCGATCCATCGGACAATATCAAAGGAGTGTCGGGCGTGGGACCGAAGACCGCAACGGAACTGATCAAAAAGTTCGGAACCATCGAAGATATCTGGAGAGCGGTTCCTGGCGATCCAAAGCTCGTTGCGCGTCTTGGTGGGCGCGAGGAGGAAGCGAAGTTCTCGAAGAAGCTGGTTATTTTAGAACGGCATGTTCCGGTCGAGTTGTCGGATATTTCCGGTCTTTGCATTACGGGCGATATGCTTCCCGTTGAAGCATATTTCGAGAAAGAAGGATTCGCGACGCTCCTCAAGCGGTTTGAAAAAGGAAATGGTGCTGCATTCGCATCTGAGGCGGACGCAAAAAAGAAGAAAGAGAAGCCGCCGAGCCGCCAGCAGGCGATGTTCTAACATGACTTTGTTTGGTGGAATGCTGCGATCTTTGTCATCCCGTCATAAAACGGGATCCAGAAAGAAAAATCCAGACTCCGGCTTCCGCCGGGCAGTAGAAATCACCGAAATCGTATCTGAATATGAGACTCCTCGTGGAGCCCGGAATGATGAAAAGATCATCTGGTTTTGCTTCTGCGGGAACGACGGAAAATCATCGTGAGTCGACCTTGGACGAGGGTCGAATCACGATGCTCTATCCACAGTTATTCTCGCGGGGTTTTTCGTGATAAGATTAAGGAATGGCATGGAAGAATATTCGCGGAGGCATGATCACGGGAATCGACATTGGCACATCATCGGTCAAGGTTGCGGTCGGCGAACAGGTTGGCAGCAAGATATCGCTTGTTCACGCCGCGAAGGAGTCCTGCAGCGGCCTGCGCCGCGGCGCGGTCATTGATGTGGTTGAGGTTTCGCGCACGGTGAACCGCGCACTCGCCGACATCAAGAAATTCTCAAAATCAGCGACGAAAAATATATATCTCAGTATCGGCACCTCGCAGGTGAACATGCAGGTCTCGCGCGGCATCGTCGCGGTTTCGCGCGCCGACGCGGAGATCTATCAGGATGACATTGATCGTGCCGTGCGGGCGAGTCAGGCGGTCAATCTGCCGCAGAATCGGATGATCGTGCATACGCTCACGCGCGAATTCGTGGTGGATGGCGCGGGCGACATCACGGATCCGCTTGGTCTTTCCGGCAGTAGGCTTGAAGTGCAGAGCGTGATCGTGGATGCGTTCTCGCCGCACGTAAAGAACCTGATCCGGTCGGTCGAGCTTGCCGGCGGGGAGATCGGCGGCTTGGTCTTTGCGCCTCTCGTTGCCGCGCGTGCCGCGCTCGCAAAACGCCAGCGCGATCTCGGCGCTGTTCTGGTTGATATCGGTTTTGGGACGACCGGCATGAGCGTTTATGAAGAGAACAAACTTTTGAGCGTGATGAAATTTCCGATCGGCGCGGGGAATATTACGAATGATCTTGGTGTTGGTCTAAAAGTTCCGATCGATGCCGCGGAAGAGATCAAGCTGGAATATGGCAATGCCGTCGCGCGCGACGTGAATACCAAGGATCTCGTCGACATTACGAAACTTGTCCCCGATGCAAAAGGGCCGGTGTCGCGCCGATTCATTGCCGATATCATCGAGTCGCGGATGGGGGAGATATTCGACCTCGTAAATGCCGAACTGAAGGCTTGCGGGAAATATGCCGAGCTTCCTGGGGGGGTGGTCATCGTGGGCGGTGGTGCGAAACTTCCCGGTGTAACCGATCTTGCGAAGCAGGATATGCGTCTTTCCGCGCAGATCGGATCAACGATCGCGGAGGAATGGGTGGATGAAGGCGGTGCGTTCAAGGAATATCTCGAAGACCCCGAGTTTGTGAGCGCTCTCGGATTGGTTCTTTGGGGTGCGGATGCCTCTGGTTGGGATAAAGGTGGCCGTACCGGCAGTTCGCCGCTCCGCCGGATACAGGGCGTTTTCAGGTATTTTGCTCCGTAAGAAACAGCCGGTCGTCACCCCGTGCGCCGACACGAGGCGAGAGATCCCAATGCCTTTCATGGGGCTAATAAGGGTGACGAATACGGAATGTGGTCTTTCTTTCGGAGATTTGATAAACTATTTACATGACCAAGAAAAAATCGATAGTGCATGCGCGGCATGCTGCAATCAAAAAAACAACGTCGGGTAGCGGGTTTCAGCCGCTTGCGGCGAACGTGAAACTGATCGGCATCGGCGGCGGCGGCGGACATGCGGTCTCGCGCATGGCACGGGATTTTTTCCGGGGAGTCGATTTTATCGCGATCAATACCGACCATCAGGATCTTGATCATTGCGATGTCAAACAGAAATTATATATCGGCAAGAATCTGACGCGCGGACTCGGTACGGGAATGAATCCCGATCTCGGCAAGCAGGCGGCGGAAGAAAATCGTTCGGAGATAGCGGAGCTGGTGAAAGGTGCTGATCTTGTTTTCCTCGCTGCCGGTTTGGGCGGGGGCACGGGGACCGGTGCGACGCCGGTCATCGCCGAAACGGCGAAACAAGCGGGAGCTTTGACGATCGCGGTCGTCACGCGTCCGTTCGGGTTCGAGGGCGTTCAGCGCGAGCGTATCGCAACTGAAGGACTGATGAAGTTGAAGGATAAAGTGGACGCCTTGATTGTCGTGCCGAACGATCGCATTTTCAATGTGATCGGAAAGGATACGCCGATCCTCAAGGCGTTCGAGGCGATCGACGATGTTCTGCGGAATGCATTGAACGGCCTCGTGGAGATCATCGCCATGCCGGGGATCATTAATGTCGACTTTGCCGACGTGAAGAACATTATGGCAGATGCGGGGATGGCGATCGTGGGCGTCGGCACGGCATCGGGCGCGAACCGCGCCATGGATGCCGTCAATATGGCGCTTCATTCGCCGCTCTTGGAGACAAGTCCCGAAGGCGCGAAGGCTGTGCTTCTCGGTATCTCGGGCGGCAGGGATCTTAAGATGACGGAGATCAATGAGGCGGCAAAACTTGTCGCGCAGACGGCCGATCCCGGTGCGCGCATCATCTTTGGCGCGTATTACGACAAGAATCTGAAACCGAACCAGGTAAAGATCACGATCATTGCAAGCGGTTTTAACGGCAACGGGGGCCAGCCTTCGATGCTTTTCGGCGCGCAGAGCGGACACTTTGGCGAGCGTCATACGGTGTTTTCAAGCGGATCGTCGGTCAATGAGCCGCCGCTTATCAAGAAAACCTTTGTTTCTTCTGCGACCGAAACGAAGAACGGAACGGTGAACGGCATTTCTTCACGGGAGTTTTTGGAAAAAGACGGCTCCCCGCTCAATTTCGGCGGGAATTCGCCGAAGTCGTCATCTGCGCTGAATGATGATAAAAAGAAAGAGGCGAAAGAGATAAGGGAGGATAAGGATGCGAAGGATGAAGATGCATGGGATATTCCGGCATTTCTGCGGAGAAGGAAGAAATGACATTAAAAACCATGATCGTGGTTTTTAATGTCATCCCCGCGAAAGCGGGGATCCAGGTTTGAGTAAAAGCTATCATGATCGAGGTTGAAAAAAAATTCAAGGCAGAAAAAAATGAGCTCGCGCGTTTAATCGCGGGAGCTCATTTTTTGCGCGAAGACAAGCATACGGACGTTTACTATGATACGGCGGATTATGCGCTTACCAAAAAGGACATCTGGCTCCGGATGCGTTCAGGAAAGTTCGAATTGAAATATCCGATCGGGGCGATGGATGCCGTGCATGACATGACGGTCTACGACGAGATAGAGAATGACGTTGCAATCGCAGCGAAACTTGGCATGCCGGTTGATGTACCGCTTAAGGATGTTCTTTTATCGTCAGGATATGTGCCGTTCGCCACGATCACGACGACGCGCGCAAAGTACGAGAAAAATGATTTTCATATTGATGTCGATGAGGCGGATTTCGGTTATCGTATCCTAGAGATCGAACTGATGGTCTCCGATAAGCATGAAGTCGAATCTGCGCGGCGGCGCATTCTTGATTTTGCCGCAAAAAACGGGGTTTCCATCCCGGAAGAACAGGTTCGCGGAAAGGTCAGGGAATATATCAGGCTCAATAATCCTCAACAAGCCCGCATTCTGGAAAAAGCGTGGGGGATCGCTATCTAGTTCGGTCCCCGAAGATGTAACTATTTCATGTCATCCCTGCTTTCATTGCATCCTAATTACTATCTTGTTTTTGAGATCCTTGGGATCGCGTCATTTTTAATGATCATCATTCGCGAATCCGCGTCGCGGCATTATCGGCGCGTTTTCGAGATCATAAGCTGTGCGGTTTTCGGGATCATACTTGAGATAGGGGATACATATTTCACGCATACTTATTCATACAGCAGCAATTTTCTGATCGAGGTCATGCATGTGCCGCTCGTTATCGGTGCCGGCTGGGCGACGATCATTTATTGCGCGATGCTGTTGAGCGACGAATACAATGTGCCGTGGCAATTGAAGCCTTTTCTCGATGCCCTGACGGCCTTGATGCTCGACCTTTCGATGGATGCGATCGCGATACGTCTGGGATTCTGGCATTGGGTGATCCCGTTGAACCAGGAATGGTACGGCGTTCCTTTCGAGAACCTTGCAGGATGGATCTTCGTCGTTTTTTCGTTCTCGTTCCTTATGCGGTTCCTCCGTACGCTCAATATGAACCGGTTATCAACGAAGATGCTTGCGATGTTCAGCCCCGTCATCGCTTATGCCGCGCTTACCGTTGAGTTCGCGATGTTCGACATGCTTGCGGTCTTGCCGTACGGGATCAATCACTGGGCGGCGTTTCTCTCTTCCGGTTATCATCCCGGTCTCAGCGTACTGTATGATCCGCAGGTGCAGATGTGGAAATTGATCGTGTTTATTGTTCTTGTGGTTCTTATGGCGCAGGTGAGCATTTGGGCGGTCGTAAAATACTGGAAGAACGACAAGTGGCATTTTGACTCCCTTTCATTTACGGTGCTTGCGGGTATGCATCTCTTTTTTATCATTGCGCTTTTCACGAGCGGCATCTATCGCGAGTTGCCGATCCTCGGCGTTATCGGGATCGGTCTTTTTCTGCTGTACTGCCTTTTGCATCTCGTGCCGCATTTCGTAAAGCGTACGCCGAGCTATTTCTTCCGAGAAATAAAAGAATCGCTCGCTGTCCGAAGCGAGCAAGCGGAAAAGATCGTCGAAACGATCTTCAAATAGAACCTCTCTTTTGTCATCCCGCCAGAGAGGAACGGTCCGTGTTTTCTCTGTCGCCCTCCGTGGAGGCGGAGGGTCCTGCTTTAAGAAAAATTAAGAAGCACGGGTCAGCCCGTCGCGGCAGGATGATGGCAAAAAAAGATGGGTTTCCGTCTTGGTTCAACCGTCTCCATTACGGGGGTAGAGAAAATATTAAAAGAATTTCTTGATCTGCACCGACAGTTCTTCTTTCATCATTTTATTCAGCTTTTTTCCGGAGAGAAGCAGGAAGTTATAGTTTGATGGATAGCCGGCGAGTTCCATGAATCCCTTGCCGCTCACTTTTTTATTGCCGATCGTTCCCGTGACCGTTATCGAACCTTCCCAATAGTTGATGGCTCCGAAGATCATTTCTCCGTCGGGCAGGAGGGCGGAGGCTTTGAGCTGAAGATCGTATTCAGGTATGGCGATCATCCATTCGAGGGGATATTCCGCCTTTGTTGTTTTGCTTTTGAACGTTTTGCTGCCTTTCAAAAACACGGCTTGCGTATAGTGCGGGGATCTTCCGTGGGCATCGATGATATCCACGAGATAATCCTTTGCCTTTCCGTCATCGTATTCCACGCACATGATATCGGTTCCGTTATCAAGCTGGATCGAAAACCAGGTCCATTTGTCGTTTGAATAAGAAACATCGGCCCACTGATGGTCCATCCATGATCTTCCCGTAACCGGGATCCATTCGTTGCCGACCCGCACGGATCCCGTTGTCTTGAGGTCGGTAAGCGAATAGTAGAAGCTTTCCCGGCCCCGGACCGTAATGAATCCTTGTCCGCCTTCGAGCAGGGGTTTTTTTTTCGATTCCATAATGAGATCGATCCATTCGGTCTTGATATGAAAGATTCCCGGTTTTCTTTCGGCGATCTCGTTGACGAGAAATCCTCTCGCCAGCGAAACGGGATCGATGTAGTTGGCATAAAAAAGCGGTCGCGCGAAACTGTCGCGCGAAACGAGGGAAATATTCTGGATATCTTTGTAGTTTTTTCTTTCGGCAAAATTTTCAAACACCGAGTGAGCGAAAGCGACATATCTTCCCGTTGTTCCCCGGCCGAAAATATTTTTGAGATATGGTATTTTTACGCGATTCATATCCGTCCGAAAAAGGCAGTCCATGAAGGCATAGCTGTTTCCTTTTGTGTCGGCGAGATGGCCGTTGAAATACCACCATTCAATGACGGTGTTGTGCGGCTGCATATCGGCGGGCAATTTTATCGGTCGTTGCTTCATGATGTTTCTTCGTCTTCCTGGGATTTTTCGAGCATTTCTGGTTCGTCGACTGGCGTGATCCGCATGACATCTTTGTTGATCTTGCCGAATTCCCTGGTGGCAATCGTATGGGCGTTCATGGTCGTCGCAAGATGGGTGCCGATCTTCTCGAGATATTCTTCGTAGCGCGCAAGATGTTTCTGGAGCTCGCCGACGTTCTTGCGGATGACCTCGGTCGATCTGTTGATCTCCATCTGGCGCAGTCCCTGGAGCGCCATTTGAAGATAGACATAGAACGTGGTGGGGGAGACCGGATAGACGCGCTTTTCGGCGGCATATTGGATAAGGTCGCGCTCGGCGGCGGTGCCGATTTTGTTCACGAGGAGGTCGTAGTAGAGCGCTTCGGATGGGATAAACATGAACGCGAAGTTTGCAGTGTCTTCCTCGGTCTTGATATATTTCGATGTTTCATCGATGCGCGTCTTGATGTCGTTGCGGAACGATTCCGTAAACCGCTTTTTCTCATCGTCGGAAACGGCGAGCGCGAGCCGATTGTAGTTTTCCAGGCTGAACTTCGAGTCGATCGGGATCACGCGGCCTTCATAGAAAATGACCGCATCCACTTTTGTGCCATCCTTGAATGGATATTGCAGTTGATAGGCGCCGGGCGGCAGGACGTCTTTCAATACTGTTTCAAGATAATACTCGCCGAGCACGCCGCGTGTCTTGGTGTTCTTTAAAATATCATTCAGATTTTTCAATTGGTCGTTCAGCGTCACCATCTGCTTCTGGCCTTCCTGCACTTTCGTGATCTCGCTTGTGATCTCGCGAACGATCTGCACGCTCCTGTCCGATTGGGCGAGCATGGTTTTTGTCGAATCGCCGAGCCGCGCGTCGAGCGTCTTGGTAAGTTCGCCGAGCTGAGCCTGGAGCTGTTTCTGTTCCGCCTGCATCTGGTTCTGAAGGATTAAAAGCCCCTGATCGTCCTTTTTTTCTGGAACGACGGGCGGTTTCCAGAGTCGCCACGCGATCAGGGCGAGAATGACTATGATGATCGCAAAAAGTGTGACTTCCATATAGCCTTATATTATCACATGCTGCATAACTGCGCAGTTTGTTTTCTTTCTGCGGCGTTTGGTATGATGAAATCATGATTAAAAACCGCTTGCCCGTTCGGAAATCGTTAAGGGTGCTGGTTGTCGGTGGGGGATTGTCGTCGGAGCACGAGGTTTCCCTGAAAACCTCAAAGATGATCGTTGAAAATCTCGATGCCGGAAAGTATGATGCACGTCTCATGATCATCGGAAGAGACGGAAAATGGAGATTTGGAAAAAACAAACCGGTCGATATCGGTGCCGCCGTCACGAAAATAAGCCGCGCGAAATTCGACTTCGTTTTTATCGCACTGCATGGCATTTTCGGGGAAGATGGCCGGATCCAGGCGCTCTGCGAGTGGTTGAATCTGCATTATGAGGGCTCGGGCGTTCTTGCGTCAGCGCTTGCCATGGACAAGCAAATGACAAATGTCGTTTATTCGGCAAACGGTTTGCCGGTCCCTGCTTACGTTGTTGTTGATGAACGGAACGTCAAAGCGGTCAAGATGCCTTTTCCGGTCGTAGTTAAACCGATTGATGGAGGATCGAGCGTCGGCATATCGATCGTGAAGATCGAAAAAGAGATGACGGACGCGTTAAAAATTGCATTCAGGGAAAGCCGGCGGATCATGATCCAAAAATATATCGAGGGAAAAGAAATTACATGCGGCGTTATTGAGGACAACGAAGGACATCCGTTCGCGTTGCCGCCGACCGAGATCGTTCCCCGGGACGCTGTATTTTTCGATTACCACGCAAAATACGCCGCTGGCGGAAGTTCTGAAATCACGCCGGCTCGGATTCCTTCAGTACAGATCAAAGAAGTTCAAAAGCTCGCGATCCGGGCACATGATGCGCTCGGCTGTCGCGGCATGTCCCGATCGGACTTTATTTTAAACAAAGGAAAGTTCTATATTCTGGAAACCAATACGATCCCCGGCATGACCGATGCAAGCTTGTTGCCGAAGGCCGCCGCGGCCGCCGGGATCTCGTTTCCGGCGTTGCTAGAAATGATCATCGATGCGGGACTGAAGAAATAATTAAAAGTGAGAGGCTTGAAAATCCTGCACCGTTTGCGAGGGTTGGCTACGCGTAAACAAAAATCCCCAAGCTTTCGCAAGGGGATTTTTATTGCGCCGAACAGCAGCTTACCAGCTGCGGCGCTGGCCGTAGCCACCACCATCGTTCGAGCGGGGAGCACGGGGCTCCATCGGTTTCGCTTCGTTGACCGTCAACTTGCGGCCGCCGAAGTCCTGGCCGTTCCACATCTCGATCGCCTTTGCGGCGTCCTCGTCGTTCTCCATTTCGACAAAACCGAAACCGCGCGAGCGGCCCGTCATTTTGTCCATGAGGATCGTGACGGTGGCAACAGCTCCGGCCTTCGTGAATGCTTCACGAAGCTCGTCATCTGTCGTCGAGTACGGCAAACCTCCCACGTATAATTTTTTAGCCATTCTAACTTATTGCTAATTTATGTAAGGCGACCTTCCTTCTCCTCTGCTTCTGGACCCTCATGTCCCGAAAGACACGCAAGCGGAAACCTACTAAGAAACACTTACATTGACAAAATCTTACCATATAATTCTTTATTATGTCAAGTATCCAGAACATGCCTCATAAAAAAGACGGCTCCGCTTGCGGCGGAGCCATGGAATAGGGAATATTGAGGTCAGGTGGATGGTTCGCAGAATCGATCCATTTTCTTGGTGAGCTCTCTTATTTTTGTTCTGAGAGTTGTCGCACCTGCCTGATCTAACGGGCAGCGTTGATTGCATAGCCATATCAGCTGATTTTCCGCGGTCTGAAGCTTTTGCGCCACTCGTTTCAAGCGGAATTTCCGAAAGATCATAATAATCCTCACTTTCCTCTTCAAAAAATATAATTCTTTATAAGAAGCTTATCAAGTTTGGGGAATTTGTTTCCTTTTTGATGTTCGGCTATGGTTAATTCATGCAGGATGCGGGAAGTTTCAAGAGAAAGATACGGACATTCTATCGGTCGCAAGGCCGCGATCTGCCGTGGCGTCGCACGAGGGATCCCTACCGGATCTTGGTTTCGGAGATCATGCTCCAGCAAACGCAGGTTGATCGCGTAAAATCTTTTTATGAAAATTTCATAAAAAGATTTCCGGATATTAAATCACTTGCACATGCAAAGAAGAGCGACGTGCTTCGCGCATGGCAGGGGCTTGGCTATAACCGCCGCGCGCTTTCCTTGCGCGAAACGGCGCGGATCGTTACAGAAGAATATGGCGGTGCATTGCCGCGCGAACGTGAAACATTGGAGTCGTTTCCGGGTATCGGACCGTACACGGCCGGCGCGATCCGCGCGTTTGCGTTCGGTGAGCCGGAAGTTTTCATTGAAACGAACATTCGGCGGGTTTTTATTCATTTTTTCTTTTCGCGGCGCGATGAGGTCGGTGATCATGAGATCCTGCCTCTTGTTGAAAAAACGCTTGACCGCAAAGATCCGCGTGCGTGGTATTTTGCGCTCATGGATTACGGCGCCATGCTTGGCGTTGCTGCGGAAATAAATCCGAACCGGCGCAGCGCCCATTATGTCCGCCAGTCGAAATTCATCGGTTCCGACCGCGAGATCAGGGGGAAGATATTGCGCCTTGTTCTTGCGCGAAAGAAAATGACAATGGACGAACTGGTCGATGCGATCCCTCAGCCGAAAGATCGCATCATGAAAATCACCGTCGCGCTTTCACGCGAGGGCTTTTTGAAGAAAAGATCGAACATGATCTCATTATGAAGCAGGAGAAAAAATGGATCATCGGCATTGATGAGGTCGGGCGCGGCGCGCTCGCGGGGCCGGTTGTCGTTGCGGCGGCGCTTATGCCTGCACGCTCCGTGGTCGTTCCGAGCCTTGCGAGGAATCTCAGAAAAAAGATTTCTCGCGAAGCTCGAAATGACAAGCCGCAACTCCGCGATTCCAAGAGGCTTTCCCCGAAACAGCGTGCGGCATGGTTCGCCTATGTCAAGAACGCCCCCGCGATCGATTTTGCCGTTGCACGCGTCTATCCGCGGCGGATCGAAAAAATGAACATTTCCCGCGCGGCGAATCTTGCGGCATTCCGGGCGTGCAAAAGATTGATGGCGGGTCGCGGTCTGCGGGTCGCGAACGTGAGCATCTTTCTTGACGGCGGATTGTTTCTTGGCCAGGGCGTTCAACCGAAGAATGCAAAGACCGTCATAAAAGGAGATGAGAAGATTCCGGCGGTCGCCATTGCGTCGATCGTTGCCAAGGTGCATCGCGATCGTTTTATGGTCCGTCTGGCGAAAAAATATCCGGCATATGGCTTTGACGCGCATAAAGGTTATGGAACGAAGGTGCATTATAAAGCGCTCAAAAAATATGGGCCGAGCGATGTGCATCGGAGGACGTTTTTATAAAACCATCGGTGCATTGCAATATGCTTATATTCTTTCAGGATGATTCTATGAAAAAAGCGGATTTTCCGTTCATTCAATTGAATTAATAAATGAGAAAGAGGTATTATTGATGCTAATTTAAGCCTTAAAAGTTTATGCTTATCAAATCGATAAAGACGAGAATCCTTTTGCCGCCACGGGACGATCTCTTGGGCGTGATGAAGGAATCGCTCCCTAAACTTCGCGAGGGGACCATTGTGGTCGTCACTTCAAAGGTGGTGAGTATTTGGCAGGGGAGATGCGTGCCTCTTGAGAAGTATCCCGACCGCGACGAGCTTGTCAGGGAGGAAGCAGAAAAATATTTGCCGAGGAAATATATTCCCGGGGGGTGGTGCATACAAACCATCAAGAACAATCTTCTGGTCCCGTCGGCAGGGATCGACGAAAGCAATGCAGATCGACATTATATTTTGTGGCCTCGCGATCCGGGCGTTGCGGCGAAAAAGATATGGCAGTGGCTCAGAAAGACCTATCGCGTGAAAAAAATCGGCGTCATCATCACGGATTCCCATACGACTCCTTTGCGCCGCGGCGTGCTTGGCGTCTCGCTTGCGCATTATGGATTTTCACCGCTCAAAGATTATCGCGGCATGCCGGATATCTTTGGAAGGGAACTGCAGATGACGCAAACGAACATTGCGGACGGTCTTTCTGCGGCGGCGGTCATGCTGATGGGGGAAGGATCGGAGTGTACGCCGCTTGCCGTGATTGAGGATGTGCCATGGATCAAATTCGTTGATCGTCCGTTGAAATCGCGCAAGCCGTTTTCGTCGCTGGAAATTAAAATAAAAGAAGATCTTTATTATCCGTTGATCTCTGCGGTTCCGTGGCGCAAAGGAGGCGGCGGGAAGAAACAGCGGTAATTATCCGCTTTCTTTGACGCTGCTTGATGGCATGAACGGAAATGAAAGATTCCATGGTCATCTTTGAGCGCGATTTGACTTAACTTTTTCGTGAAATATGTTATACTCCGCAATATGATTACTATAATAATTTGGGTCGTGGTTGCGGTGTTGGCTATCTGGCTTATCGTGTCGTTCAATGGGTTGGTGCGTACGAGAAATCAGGCGCAGGAGGCATCCTCGGACATCGATGTTCAGTTGAAACGCCGTTATGATCTGATCCCGAATCTCGTCGAGGCGGTGAAGGGGTATATGACGCACGAGGCAGATGTCTTCGAGAAGGTGACGGCAGCGCGGTCGCAGGCGATGCAGGCAACGGATGGCGCGAAGGCTGAGGCGGAGGATAATCTTTCGGGCGCTCTCAAGTCGCTTTTTGCGGTTGCGGAGAATTATCCCGACCTCAAGGCAAACCAGAACTTCCTTAGTCTCCAGAGCGAGCTTACCGATACGGAAGACAAGATCCAGGCGGCCCGTCGGTTTTACAACGGTATGGTTCGCGATCTCAACACGAAGATCCAGGCGTTCCCTTCAAATATCATTGCGGCCACATTCGGTTTTAAAAAGATGGATTTCTTCGGCGGCGATATGACGGACGCGGAGAAGCAGCCGGTGCAGGTGAAATTCTAAAGAGCATTGTCATGGTCCGCTGAGGCGAAACCATCCGGGCCTCTGATTTTAAGGCACGGGTTCCCGCCCGCGAGAGAATGACACTATATTTTCATGGCAAATCTCTATCAATATCAATCTTCGAATATCCGGCGGACATGGCTTCTCTTTATCGTTTTCTTTGCCGTGGTCATCGGGATCGGCTACATATTTTCGATGGCATACGGTGATCCGAGCTTCATGATCTTCGCCGCAATTTTCAGCATCGTCTATTCGTTCATCAGCTATTATTCTTCGGCGTCCATTGCGCTGTCTCTCGCGCGGGCTCAGGAGATCCAGAAGAGCGATAATCCCGATCTGTGGAACATCGTCGAAAATCTTTCGATCACCGCAGGCCTGCCGATGCCGAAGCTCTACATCACGCCGGAAATGCAGATCAATGCATTTGCGACGGGACGTGATCCGAAGCACGCTGCCGTGGCGGTGACGGCGGGTGCGCTCCAGCGCCTCAACAAGACGGAATTGCAGGGTGTTCTGGCTCACGAGCTTTCGCACGTCGGAAATCGGGATATCCTGGTCTCGACGGTGGCGGCAGTTCTTGCGGGCATCATTTCGTTGATCGCAGACGTTTTTCTCAGATCGCTTTTCTTCGGCGGCATGGGCGGTCGTCGCGGCAACAACAATGAAAGCGGAGAGATCTTTTTCCTTGCTGCGATCATCCTGTCCATTCTTGCGCCGATCGGCACGATGCTGATCCAGCTTGCGATATCGCGCCGCCGCGAGGCATTGGCTGACGCGTCAGGCGTGCTTCTGACGCGCTATCCCGAAGGTCTTATTTCCGCATTCCGCAAGATCGAGGCCGATAATGTTCCGATGGCGTCCGCCAAGGATTCCACGGCGCACATGTGGATCGACAATCCGTTCAAAGGGAACAAGACCTCGTGGTGGCACACGCTTTTCATGACACATCCGCCCATTGAGGAACGCATTGCAGCGCTCCAGAAAATTTCGGTCTAAAACATGCGAGAAACAATGGATGCCGCATTACTAAAAAAGGAGCTGGCCAGTTGGGCTGGCTTTCGGGTTTCCGGCGGCTATTTTCCGGGTTGCGTCATCGGCGTGGTGTGGCGCAACGGCGATAGAATAATTGTTCCTGCGGGAAAATTTACCTATGAACCGAACAGTCAGTTTGTGGCGGCGGATTCGATCTACGATCTGTCTTCCATCACGAAATCGATTCCGACGGCGTGTCTCCTTCTGAAACTGATCGACGATGGCTTGATCAGCATGGATGAACCGGTTGTTTCCTATGTTCCTGAGCTTGCGATCCATGGCCGTGAGAGTCTTTTGGTCAGACATCTTTTGAAATTTATCTTGAACTACAAGAATCCGGAAGATTCTCTGGAGGGAATAAAATATCGGTCCACCGACGAATTGCTGAATTTCCTTTTTTCTTCGGAAAATAAACAATCTTCCGATGTTTCTTATTTTTATACGAATGCCATGGCCATCCTCATGGGTCTTGTGATCGAGCGGGCAGCGGGAACGCCGCTCGACGTTCTTGCAAAAAAAACATTTTTTCATCCGCTCGGCATGGAGAATACCGGTTTTTGGCCGGAGAAATTGCCATGTGAAAAGATAGTTCCCACGGAGATCGACACCTGGCGCGGCCGTGAGATCTGTGCGGTTGTCCGCAGCGATGAAAAAATGCAAGCATCGGGCCAGGCGAAGAAACCGTGCGTGGAATCCGCCGGTTTATTCTCTTCCTCGGAAGACCTGCTCATTTTCCTTGAGATGTTGCTTTCGGGAGGCATCCTGAACGGAAAGCGCTATTTTTTGGATGCGACCGTAAAAAAGATGCACACCAATCAGCTTGCGGAGATCGGGGCGTGTCAGGGCCTTGGATGGAAGATGAATCGGCCCTGGATGGGTGCGCACCATAGCTCGAACGCATTCGGCATGACTGGATTTACGGGAACTGCTATTTTTTGCGATCCGGATCGCGAGATCGGCGTCGTCATTTTATCCAATGGAATCTATTCCTCGCATGAAAAAGAAAACAACGAAGATCTCAGGGATAAATTTCGGGCAGAAATTCTGGACATCATCTTAAAAAACAACCATGAACTATAAATTTTCCAAAACGGTGGTGGTCGCGCTCGGCGGATCGATCGTGCATCCGGATGGGATCGACACGCGATTCTTAAAGAATTTCAAGAAGTTCCTTGCGCCCTATCTGAAAAACGGTACGCGATTCGTACTGGTGCTGGGCGGGGGAGCCTTGGCGCGGCGTTTTCAGAATGCGGCGCAAGAGGTCGCAAAAGTGAATGACGAGGACAAAGATTGGATCGGTATTCATGCCACGCGGCTGAACGCGCATCTTCTGCGTACGGTCTTCCGCGACGTCGCAAATCCGGTTATCATCGATGCGCGAAGCAAGATCGCGCGATTACGTTATCCCGTGACGGTCGCCGCCGGCTGGCATCCGGGCTGGTCGACGGATTACGTGGCGCTCCAGATCGCCGCGGATCTTGGCGTGAAAGAAGTGGTCATTGCCGGTAAGCCGGACCATGTTTACAAAAAGGATTTCGTGAAATATCCCGAGGCTGAGAAATTCACTTCTTTGAGCTGGCGAGACTACGACAAGCTGATTCCGAAGAAGTGGAAGCCGGGACTCCATGCGCCGATCGATCCGGTCGGGGCCGCGCTTGCCGCAAAGAAGAGTCTGAAAGCGATCGTCCTTGATGGCCGTGATCTGAAAAATTTCGATGCGCTCTTGAAAGGAAAGGAATTTAAAGGCACAATAGTCGGGTAGGTTTTTGCAGAAAATGTACTTTTGCCGACTTCGTCTTCGCAGGAGGCAAAAGTACATTTCCTGCAAAAAATCAGAAAGCAGCGAGATGAATAAGGAGGGTTCGCATAGCGGTCTAGTGCGCACGCTTGGAAAGCGTGTGTGGGGCAACTCACCGAGGGTTCGAATCCCTCACCCTCCGCAAGTCGGAAATATTTCCCGAATCTGTCCATCGGCGGAACGGTTTACGCACGTCAATATTGAGTTTTTTGTCCTTGAGTATGAGGTTCGAACCGACCGTATTGAGGATCATGCGCCTGCGTTGCAAATTCCCCGTCTGAAAGCGAGAAATCAAGCAGTGGTTGAAGGAAACGACGTTTGCTAAAGGTTCGAACCGTTCTGCCTGCCGCGCGAGCGCATCGAGCTTCTGGGCACCACCGATCTGCTTTCGTTCGAGTTCCTGGCGCTCTTTAACGTATTCCTCATCGGAGAGTAGGTCACGAATCCGCAACTTCGTCAGGTTCTCCAACTCTTTCACTGATGCCGTCTGCGCACGGATCAGAGATTCCTTTCGTGCCACGAGGTCTTGCTGTGTTTGTTTCGTACTGCGTTCCAGGCGTTGCGCAGCCCACTTGTGGAAGCGGTCTGGCAAGGACACTTCGCTAAGAAACGCCGCGATCTGCGCTTCGATGTTTTCGATGGAAAGGTATGGCTGCCGACAATGACGGTCAAGACGCCGTTTGCTGCAATGGTAATACGTGTAGTGGGTGCCGAAACGATTGACCTTCTCT
>CAJAQL010000029.1 GCA_903944135.1 uncultured Parcubacteria group bacterium | reverse complement strand
TTATTTTTATCGCCGACGATATCACGTCCGCGGACCAGCAACACGCGGGGAAATTTTTCCTTGGTTATCTCAATGTACAGAAAACTTTTGTCGTCCTTTTCCTTGACATTGAACGGCGGGGACAGTTTTCTGATCAGTTCCGCTTCCAGGATCAAAGCCTCGATCGCGGTATCGGTATCGCGATGGTCGATCGTCGCGATCCGGGACACGAGCGTCTGAATGCGGACATCGTGCGGACGCTCAAAATAGCTCGAAACCCGCCGGCGTAAATTTCCTGCCTTGCCGACATAGAGGATCTTCCCCGCAGCGTCCTTCATGAGGTAAACGCCCGGAGTCTCGGGAAGCAGCTTATAATCTGAGGCTTTCATGGAAAAAAATGAAACATCCTCCGCGGAGGCGGAGGACTTGTGCTTTATGAAAGTTGAAAATAAGAAAGCGTGGATCCCCACCTCCGCGGGAATGACGGATATTTAGTCTCCCAGCAATACATATACCGCGCACTTGCCCAACTCGGAAAGCACGCCGCCTTGAACTTCTTCCGCAACCTTATCGAGATCTATCTTTGCTTCATTGCCCGATCCGACCGAGATCAAATGATCTTCTTCAATGTATGCGATCTTTCGACCATCCAAATTATAGACGTATTTATCCTCAAAGTAGCCGAGTTTCTTACCGTCCCGATCGCGAACATGATCGCCATCGATCCAGCCTATTTTTTCGCCCCCCCGCCAAATATCGTTTCCAAGAATTTTTACCATAAAAGTATTATACCATATTACTATAACCGTCCGCCACTACGTAAGATAACTCCGAACTTTACCGAGAAGTTCATCGAGACCGATCCCTTTTCTTGGGAAATCCCGCATAAGGAACGGCGCTTTCAGCAAAGAGGAATATTGCGCCATGCGCGGACACATCCTGACCACGGAACTCCCTTTGCAAAAATCACGATCGCCATCGCTCTCCAGAGATAATCATACCGCAAAGGTCTACGCTTACAAAAGCGGGATCTTTGAACTTTTTTCGGTCTTTATCGAACCCAAGAAAATTTCTTTCGCGCTTCATCCAGGAACTTTTTCCGAAAAGGTGCCGAAAAGGTAAGTTGTTGGCCCAATTGTTCGACGCTTGATCTTGGTATCTCGTGAAGTTTATCAAAGAGGTAGCCCACCGCATCGTCATTGCAGGTAATTTTCACGATCAACGTATCCTCGAGAGGATTCCGCTTGATCCGTTCCGAGTGAAATTTCTTAATAAGATCCTTTGGCGCATCTTCAATGAACGCACATATATCCATAAGCTGGCTCAGACTTTTGCGCGAAGATTCCCGATCATCAAGATCCGTAACGCGATCCGCCATGTCCCTGTTCTCCTCGTATTTCTTCTCCAAAACATCGAGTGCTTTTGCGAACGACATATACGGAGTGACGACGCCCATATCGATGAGCCCCTTTATCCCCGTAGCGAACTCCGCCACGCGTACGGGATTTTTGGAGAACCGGCTTGAGCTATCGGCGGTTTCCGCGATCATCGCGGCCTCGCTTTTGTTCTCAAGATCATCCAATACCGATTCAAGGGGTAGCTGATCTTTGATGCCGCACTTTTCCGCAAGATCGCGCATAGCGTCAATGGCCGCGGAAAAAAGAACGTTTTCACGCATCATTTGTTTGCGGCCAAGACGCGCTTCGGCATCGTTCCCTTCCTGTTCCCGCACAAAATCATTGAATTGCTGAAGTTCGCTTTCCTGCGCAACATCGTTCACCTTCCCCATGCTATTGAGCTCGCTGTTCATCTCATGCGCAGCACCCTCATCGTTCAATGCGGAAAGTTCTTCGTAAAACCTTTCTCTTCCCTGATTCATGATGTTATTTTAACAGAGAAACGGGCAGGAACACAAAATAGAGAGAAACGGCGGGTCGTGACCTTTGGTCGCGCCCGCCGATAGGGACCCATCCATCTTCCCCTGTCAACGATCCGATTCCGGAGAAGCGGAAAGCTGTTTAATGGAGCGGAGAAGGTTCATGCGAGCTTTCCGCCCATACTTCCCCCGAAAGAACTGCGTGCCATAGACGAACGGCCGACCAAGAAACCCTTCCATGATCGCCAATCTTCCGGTACGGAATCGATCTTCCGAAACCCAGTTGTATTCCTCGCGAATCCTCCGCTCATATTCATCGAATATCGCTTCCGGTTTCCCGAGGATGGCAAGATCAAGATCAGAGAGAACGCGACAATTGAAGCCGGTGGAAAGCTCGGTATGCTTGGTTGCAAGGATGGCGCGCGCGACCCCCTCCGTGAAATCTTCGGCGAAGTTCGACCACTCGGCGACCACGCGAAAGAGCTCAATGCTTTTCTCTTCATTGTCTTTCGCCCTAAGATCGTAGACGGCATCGTGATAGAAGATGGCCATCTGGACAATATCAGCATCCATGGAACGAGCCTCTTCCGATTTGTGGAATTCATCGAAATCCGCGAACATCGCCTCGATATGTGCAAGCGTATGGTGCGCCCGCCACGGTTCGTTGTAGCGATCTGTCAGATCTTCCAAAGGAATGCTTGGATCTCCTCGGCTATCGATTCGATCCCACAGTTCATACCACCGTTCCTGAAGACTTTGCATATGGCACCCCCAAAAAATTTGGCCGGATCAAGCAGGATGCAATCCACGCCTGATAAACTATCATAGTTCTATCATGAAAAAATCCTATGTACAAGGAAACGCATTGTATGCAGGATGGAACGACATTCAAAGAATTTCCACCCGAATCAATGTGGCCCATACCCGAATATTCGGCGCGCAATACAAATTGGAATATTTTCCGAAGGGGTTATAAGATAAAAAAAGCAACGGGAGGAACGAACCATGCGGCATATCGAACGCGTCACGGGAAACCTCTACCAATTCGAGTCGTCAAGAACAGCGGATCAAGCTTTCGCGGAATGCTGCTTCAGCTCCGGGGTCTTCGCCGAAAACAGCGGCGATATGAAGTCAGCACTTCAACTCTATCATGAAACGCTGACCTACGATCAAGGGAACGCGAGCGCGTGGATCAACATAGGGACGATCCTGTTCCGCAAAAAACACTTTTCCATGGCGGCAGAATGTTATCGCAAAGCGCTCGCCATCAACCCGAAAAACGTCTTGGCGAACTACGACTTCGGGAACGTCCTAGATGAGTTGAACATGTCTTCGGAGGCCGCGGCACATTACCTGCAAGCCCTGCAGGAAGATCCGCAGTATGCAAATGCCCACTTCAATCTCGGTATCGATTATGCGAAGATCGGAGAGGCGCGGAAGGCCGCACAACACTACCGCCTCTATCTGAAATATCGATCCGACGACGAAGCAATATGGGCAGATCGGGCGCGGCGAGCGATCGAACAATTGCAACAGCACGATCTGTTCATTGTCCGAAAACCTGCCATCGGCATCGATGTCGCGCCTGCGGAAAATTCCTTCGCCGCACAACAATAAACAGTACCGCAATTCACTGAAAAGCCCCGGCAATGTCGGGGCTTTTTTCTGAAACCAGTCTCCAAAACACTCCGCAACGCAGGCTGGAGCAATCTTGAGAAAGGTTCCGGATAAAAAAGGGCGCGGGAGGAATTTCCCCGCGCGCACCTTAGACCATATCTCTTTTTCACGATGCATAGAAGTCGAACACTGCCCGCTCACTGAGCATTTCCGGATATTGGCGCAGATATGCCGTCGCCTTATCCAGAAAATCTCTCGACTTCTTGCTCGCCAAGAAAAGACAATGAGGAAGATCGTCCCCTGCCGCACTTCCCAAACGTTTGAGCGTTCGAGCCTCTTCGTCGGAAATCTCCTTGATCTTTTTTTCCCGAACGAGCTTCCCGTCGCAGAACTCGTGCAATAAAACACCACCCGAAATCTCCTGGATCAGGAAATCATGCTCGCCGATGATCAAGCTCCGCGGCCGATTTCCCGGAAGGATATATTTTTCATACGACACGATACGACTCCTCTCTGATGGATTGGTAAAGAACAAAAACAACCGCCCTTGCACGGTTGTCCTGTCTGGTTGGACATCTTTCCCGTGAAGGGATGGATTTCGCACCGGATCGACGATTCGACTGGTTGCGGGCAGAGCATCGGGCCATATCCCTTGGCATCTCTGCGCTCATGATGAAATGTTCGGTTGCTATTTTATGGTAGCAAAACCCGGAAAGGTGTCAAATGAAAACCGGAAGCGCCGGATCTTCTTCGCTAGACTACAAAGGTAATTTTTTTATCGAGGATAAAGTTGATCAGGCCCGCGATGATCCCTGCAAATATTCTCGCAAAAAGATAGTTCAATCCTAAAATATGGAAACCTATATAAGTTAACGCAAGAACAAACGCCAAGATAGTCAGTGCTACGCCGAGAGAGCGGGCATAGCCCACCACAGGCCGTATGCGGGTTCTATTGAATACCCACATCCGTTCACCTGCATAATCTAAAACATTTTGCGTGACGAATCCTAAAATTGCCGCGAAAAGATAGTAAACATGACAATAATAGATAAGAGATCCATAGATCAGTAAATTTACGACGAACGCGAGCGCGGAAACGATATAATAAAGACCTGCCTGTCGGTAGAACTTCATGAAAGTGTTCAGAAATTACTTTTCCGGGCGTATCGGACGAAATTTTGTAGCCCGCGGTCTCCCTTCAGGCGTAAGCAGCGTGAAAAATCCCAGATAGACCGTGATAAAGTTCAAAACCATATGAGATAAGCTGGCAAGCAAAAAGTTCGGATAAAGATAGAATAGCGAAGAGAATAGTGCACCGCCGAGCGTTGCAAGCACAAAATTGCGCCCTGGCCGCGGAAAGACGGTGTGCATATAGCCAAAACACAAGGCACAGATCGCAATGGCAAACCATGGACCGATCCCCTGCAACAGCTTCTGAAGGAGAACTGATTGATACATAAATTGCTGGACGATGCTGATCGGTATGAACAAAAACAGGAAGTGAGGGTCGCGGAAAGGATCCTCAGCGTGGCGATGCTTCAAGAATGTCGCGGCGATTCCTGCGCACGCAAGCATGAAAAACGTCGCCACTCCCCATGGCACCAAGCCGTGAATGAAATTATCGTTCGTGAATCCCATGGCAAAAGGCGTCAGCGTGAAAAATCCCCAAAAGACCATGACCACAAAGACGCCGAACAAAAAGAACAGTCGGTATTCCACGGAAATGATATTGAGTCGAATGAGGGTTGGAATCCCCAGAAAAATCACCAAAAGACACAGAAGCTCAAGCGGCATATCTTAAAATTGCGCTCATGATCTATTTCTCCGGTTTTTCGTTATCGATCTCGTTCATGATCGCCATCGCTTCGCTGTACAAATCTTCAGCGCCTTCGTTGTGGGCCGCTTCGCGAACCGATTCGAGATTCTCCAGGGCATCGTCATTATATCCTGCGGCGCGATAAAATTTCGCCCGCTTAAGATTGAACTCGATGCTTGCACGGGAAGTGTTGATCTCATCGACTTTCGCTTCCTCATTTTTACACCATGAAAGAAGCGCACCACGGACATCAGGATCATCCGGCCCCGTCTCGCGTAATTTCACGATAAGCGCTTGCTCGGTTTCTGAAAATTCTGACTCTCGAAATTTCTCGAACATATAAATATCATAGCATAGATCGCTTAAACGTCAGGAATGCATGATTGAACTATCTTATTTAAAACGGCTCACACAAGCCTTTTTTGATATTTGACACTTAAAACATTATATATTATTCTTTGCGCAGAGTTGTTTACGCAAAAAGCTTGCTGCAAACAGCTGGATCGCGATAGATTCGCGATCACTTGAAAGGAGAACCCCGTGCCCAATACAGAAGGACAGAAAGTCTGGTTCGAGAAATGCAACTGCACCCCGGATGTAGCCCATGGCTATTTCCACCATTTCAGGAAGGGAAAGTGCCCCTGGCCAACCGCATCCGTGGAGGCTGCGGAGATCATGCTGAAGAGCCTCGCGAAAGAGAATCACTTGCCCGCCGAAGATGTGGAAGCGATCCGCAAACAGATCCATGCCGCCGGCCTGCAGAAGACCATGAGCGAAAGCGAACTTGTGATGCTCCTGGAATTTTCTGACTTTGCGATCATCGCCATGATCATCGATTGATCCGGCATCCAACCAAACTTGACCGCACAGGCAAACAAAGCCCGCCTTAGTAGCAAAATGCGAACGGCGGGCTTTTTTTACACAAAAGTCCGGAACAAGAAGATAATTATTGGCAAAAAAAACGAAAATAGTGGAAAATGCTGATACAGATGGATAAAAAAAACAAATCCTCATTCATAGTAAGTTTTGTTTTCCTTTGCGCTCTTGGCATAGTTGCGCTGGTTAAAATACCGCGCGCGATCTTGGTTCAGAGCGCGGATCCCGCCACACAGGCAACGACATCGATATCGAAACTCACTGCTTCAACGGCAGGGCGGCTAGATACTGCGGCATACGATGCAAAACTGCTCCAGATAGCGAACCTCACCACGGTCACCAGTACAAAAATCGTTAAAGGAACCGCATCAACGCCAACCTCGACCATCATAACAACTTCGACAACTCCGGTCGGCTGGCCTGTTAAGACCGTCTATCCCAATGCAGGAGCGCTTCTCCCCTTCAATCGCATCGTTGCCTACTATGGCAATCTCTATTCAACGCAGATGGGTGTGCTCGGCAAATATCCCCAAGCGCAGGTCTTGCAGATGCTCTCGGATACTGTGAAGGATTGGCAGGTGGCGGACCCGGCGACGCCCGTGATCCCTGCGCTCGACTATATCGCGGTTTCCGCCCAGGGAACTCCAGGATTCGACGGCAACTACCGTTCACGCATGCCGGATGATCAGATCAATCAGGTCATCCAGATGGCTTCGCAGGTCAATGGCATCGTATTTCTTGATCTGCAGGTTGGGCTCAGTAACGTACAGACGGAGCTTCCCCTCCTTGAACCCTATCTTAAATTACCGCAGGTCCATCTTGCACTAGATCCGGAATTCGCCATGCACAACGGAGAGAGACCGGGAACCGCGGTCGGAATGCTGGATGCGTCCGACGTCAATTACGCGGCGAACTATCTGGCGAACATCGTAAGGGAAAACAACCTGCCGCCGAAAATCCTCGTCGTCCATCGTTTCACGCAGGCCATGGTGACGAATGCCGAAAACATCACGCCGCTCCCCGAAGTGCAGATCGTGATGGATATGGATGGCTTTGGAACCCCTGCGGAAAAGTTGAGCACCTATAAAAACTTCATCCAAAGCCAACCTGTGCAATTCACAGGTTTTAAACTGTTTTACGTAAACGATGTCGCTGCCGGCCATCTCATGACGCCCGATGAAGTGCTCAAGATAAGTCCGGAGCCAAGCTATATACAATATCAATAATCATTTTTCATCCCCATTCAATTCCGCGAGCTCTGCACGTAGCGAAAATCTGAAGATGGAGAAAGGATTCCTGAACATCAAAAGCAGGCGATGATTTTCCTTTATTGCAAATTCTGCGTGACTATTCCCCTGCATTCAGCGCCGCGCGGGTGCTCGGGCCAACGGATCCGGTTGCGGAGATGCCGTGCGCGGTCTGATATTTCATGACCGCCTCCTGGGTCAGCGTTCCATAGTAACCGGTTATGGAACCGGAAAAGAATCCAAGCGCAGCAAGCTTATTCTGAAGCGCGGTCACCTGCGCATCCTGGGATCCTACTGTTAAAAGTTCCGTGAAACCACCTGACGTTCCTGATGAAATGTTCGTCGCGGTGCTCGCACTCACATTCGTGCTGATGCCGCTCCCACTGCCGGCGTTCACCTGTGCCTCAAGCTGATTGATCTGTGTCTGGATCGATTGGATCTGGGTTAAAACCTGCGTCACTGCGGTTTGGAGCGTCTGGATCTCGGCAAGGAGCGCGGTATTCGCGACTGATGTTCCCGCAGACACCGTCGGTGTCGTTGGCGTGGTTGGCGTGGTTGATGGTGTGACCGCAGGAGCAGTTGCAACGACAGGCGTGCTCACGGGACCCGTTACCGTCACGGAAAGAGGAAGACACCCGGCGCCGCCCGTAGCACATATCGAAATCGAATCCGTTCCGGCGCTCACGCCGGAAAGTGAAAGCGTGTTGCCGGTTGCCATGTTTCCCTGTGCGACGCCCGCATTCGCATTCGAAAAAATGAAATAGCTCGGCGCAGAACCAGAAATATTTACGTTCAGGCTCTGTCCGACCGCAAGTGTGGGATTTGTCACGCTGAATACGATTATCTGGTTTGATGTTGACGATGACCCCGTCACCGTGACCGAAAGCGTACCGCAGGTATTGGTATTCGATGTATCGCAGACCGTTATCGTGGCGCTGCCGGCGGCAGTGGCGGCTGCGGTGATATTACTGCCGGACATACCCGCGGAAACAACGCTCGGATTGGAAATGCTGGATATCTGGTACGTCCCGTTTCCACCGGAGATGACCACTGACTGGCTATTGCCCGCCACCAAAGAAATATTGTTCTCACTGAAAGAAAGACTGGATGAGCTGGAAGAACCGGAAGAAATGACCGTGACCGAAAGCGTACCGCAGGTATTGGTATTTGATGTGTCGCAGACCGTTATCGTGGCGCTGCCGGCGGCCAATCCGGAAACGGTAAGTGCAGTACCCGACAGACCCAGTGAAACGGCGCTTGTATTGGAATTGCTCGATATCGTATAAGCGCCATTGCCGCCAGAAAGGGTCACCGATTGGTTGCTGTTCACTGATAAAGAAAAATTATTTTGACTGAATGATATCTTCGATGCACTTGTGGCCTGTACCGTGACGGCGAAGACGGTGCAGTCCGAAGCCGTACCAACCGCACAAACCGTGATGGTCGACGATCCAAGTCCCTGTCCCGTAACCGTGATCTGTGTTCCATTCGCCGAGACAGAGGCAATGGTAGGTGCGGAATTCAGATCCACATACACGCTATTATTGTTCTCCGACGTGATCGTAAGCGACTGCCCGATGCCGACCGTAACGCTCGTTTGACTGAGCGTCGGAACCACCGCATAGGCAACGCCGTTTGCAGAAAGCATACCGACCGTCACCACAACCGCCATTGCCGCAACCCATAAAAATTTTCGTGGCATAGATTTATTTTTTATTTATCTTGCTATTTTAGCATATCAGACTATTCCGCGGCGCTGCATAACGATAAAAACAACCAGCCCAAATTGCATCGAGCACCCTGCAGATACGCCGAGCAAACGCCATACCTTCCGCAGTTCTACATGCAAAAAAGCGAGGCTCCGGAAAGTTCGGAGCCTCGTTATTGGGATCGACCGCCTACGATATCCTTGCGAGACGGCAAAGACACATAATCTTAATGAATATCCATCCTGGATCCACTTCGCTCCATTTATATCTGAGCGAAGGTCTTCCCGGTTTGTGATGGTGGTTGTTGTGCAGCCCCTCTCCCATCGTGATCCAGGCTATGAAACGATTGTTGAACGCCACGTCCGAAGAGAAGTTCTTATATCCCCTCGCATGACACCATCCATTGATCAGATTGTTCAGGAAGAACAGGTAAAGGAACACGTGCGTCCCGGCAATGATAAGCATCGGCCAAAAACCGAATGAGAACCACAGAAACGCCACTCCGATCACAAGGCCGAGCAATTCGGAACGGAAAATGGTCCGCTCAGCGAATGTCGGCATGATATTCCTTCCGTACCACAGGACCTTTGGGTCGCGGGCTGCGCGGCGGTACAGAAAGAAATTGCCTAACTGCACCTTCCAAAATCCGAGCAGGAGCGGACTGTGCGGGTCACCTATCTGATCAGCGTGTGCGTGATGGCAAAGATGGACCGCAACCCATTCTTTGCGATCAATCCCCGTGGTCAACCACAGCCCAAGTTGCATGAAGAACTCAAGCACCGGGTTGAATGTCACCGAACGGTGAGTCGATCCTCGATGAAGATACACGGTCGTCAAGAGAGAAGCCCCCTCCGAAACCGCAACACCGAAAAGCAGATACATCCAGATCGGATGTGCCATGGTACACCTCCTTAGGATATTGGATGCGGGACGAACGGCTCAAATACACCCTTCATGGAGCCTCTATAAATTTATCCTAAATTATGCCTTAAATCCATAAAGACGGCATCAGCCTATTCGGCAAATCACTATGCCAGGAAAAGTTGACAGATAAACGTTATATGGTAAGATATTGCATCTCCAAAAGAGTTTTGGAAAAATAGAATAGCGCATAAAAAACATGAAAGTATTGATCGTAGTCGAAAATCCAGCAGAGAGAAAAATTCTTCAGGATAGATTTCAGGGATGCGGTTTTGAAACGTTTTCCGCCAAAAACGATGGAGAAGGATGGAAGATGGCAGAAGATGAAAAACCAAACGTCATTCTTCTTGATCTCGTTCTCGCCTCCCGCAATGATTTTTATATCATGACCATGCTGAAACAGCACCCGGACCTTAAAGATATCCCGATTTTTATCCTTTCCGACATGGATGATGACGAAAACCTGAACCGGATCGCACAGATGAAAATCGAGGATTATTTCATCAAGCAGCAATGTCCCATCGGTGATGTGATCGAAAAGATAAGGAAAAAGCTGGAACCTTAGAACCTATCGGGGTAGATTCTCAATGAATTCGGCGACGGAAGCTCGCGGAACGGATAACTTTTGAACCGCCATCGGAAGAACACCGAGGACACTCGCTGTGGTTGGTATTTTTGGCATCGCTCGTGCTCTTCAAAAAAATCCGCGTAAGTTAAGATAGCGATTTCCCGAAGGGAACAAAAAGTATATGATGAAGGTATGCACAAAAGAATAAAAACGGAACTGGCGATTATGGCGGGCGCGATCATCGTCATCGGCTGCGGGGTACGAAGCGCACAAGCATTTGATGTGAAATATGACGAGGCGGTGCGTCTGGATACGGCGAACGGAACCACGACCGTCGCCGTAACGTCGAGTGGAACCGGTACCTCAACCTATTATGAATGCCCGCTGAGCGGCAGCGGATGCGGTACGGCGCTTGCGAAGCTGCCGGCGGTCTATCCTGAACTTCAGGGCGAAAATTACGATGTCTCCCCCGATCGCAGCACGTTCCTCACGATCGACACCGATGCCGCGAGCGGCCAGCCGCTCTATACCGTCTACACCGTACAGGGCGGAAAATTGATCTCGCAGGGTATCCTGCCGTTCCACATGAACGCTGCGAATATTGCTCTCAGCAATACTATGACAGCGGCATTTCTGACCGACCAGGACCTGATCGCCGTCGTCGACCTCCGTACGGGACAGATCCTGCATGTGGTCTCCTCCCCATCGGCGGACACGTTCTATCTCACCTTCTCACCGCGGGGAAGATATCTGGCATACTACACGCAGAATTCAATCATGAGCGGCGAACGGACATTCACTCTTCAGGATCTCATAACCGGCTGCACCTACACATGGGGTGAACCGACGGAAGAGCGCGATCTCCTCGTCGAAGCGAATTCCGTGTTCTCCTTTGCGCCGGATGACAGCCGCCTGATCTATCTCGATGACACGTCCGGCTTCAACTCCGTTTACAGTATTGATCTGCCGCCGCTCCAAACCTTTCAGGAGTTCGCGAACATCGGCAGGCCGGTCGTGAAAGATGACGGTAGTATGGTTGCCGAAGCGATCTTCGCCACGCCGACCTCATTCTTTTATACCGCCAATACCGTTGCGGCACCGTATGTCTGGTCGCTCTATCGCTACGATTATGCGACCGGCCGGTCGGCAAAAATCGACGACCAGGTCTCCTGGTACGCACCGCTACGGAATCTCGGCAGTTTCATCTCGTATCAGACAGTTGGTCGGCACGCCGGCGAAGCGATGCTTGCAACGCTCGACGGTACCGGAACTACGACAATCGAAACGCCGAATACGACACCCGCGATCGCCACGGGAACACCAGTTAAGTTTGCAGGCGGTGACGGCGTCCTCTATCTGCCTCCGGGCTATACGACCTCCACGCAAAGCTCCTCGACACCACCGCTCATCGTCTGGCTGCACGGCGGCCCGTACGAAGAACTGAGCGACGGCTACAACGCTTCGCCGGTCTACGGCCGCTTCGATAAAATGCTTGAGGATCTGCGGCAGGCCGGATTCATGGTCCTTAAAATGGATTATCCCGGAAGTTTCGGTTATGGCACGGCGTATTTCCGGAGTTTGATCGGTAATGTCGGAAAAAGCGACGTCGCGGCGGTTGCTGCCGGCACGCAACTGATACAGAAAAATTACCATCCTTCCGCGACATATGTCATGGGCATCAGCTATGGCGGCTACCTAAGTCTCGAAACGGTCGCCGATGATCCATCGCTCTATAACGGCGTCATTGCCATAAGCGCCGTAACCGACTGGTCCACTCTGTTTGCGGACGATGGCGATATCTCCGAGCTCTATTTCAACGGCTATCCTTCGGCGGCAAACGAGGCGCTCTACGATCAAGCCGACATCTTCGGCAAGCTCGATCAGTTTGCCGGCAAGAAAGTGATGGTCGCCTATGGAGGATCGGATACGAACGTCCAGCCCCAGCAGAGCATTGATTTCATCCGTTCGCTCACGATGCTCGGCACGCCGGTCACGACCGTCGAATATCCGGACGAAAATCACGTCTTCAATGATGACACGAATCTCGCCAACTTCGAGTCAAAAATCTTTTTATTCCTCGGAACGGTTGAACCAACATCATCGACGCCCTAGAAAGATGGACATGCAGTCTTTCATCCGATGACGATCCACGATCTTGCGAAACATCTCGACGCCAAGAAGACCGAAAAAATGCCGGTGGTATTCGTAGGGCACGGAAATCCAATGAACGCCATCACGGAGAATATCTATCGTGAGAGCTGGATCAAGCTGGGAAAAGATCTCGCGAGACCGCGTGCGACCCTCTGTATCTCCGCACATTGGCTCACCGGGAGAGATACCGCCGTCACGATGACGGAGCGACCCAAAACCATCCACGATTTTTACGGCTTCCCTCCCGAGCTTTATGAGGTGCGCTACAATGCACCCGGAGCACCTCTCGAAGCCGGTTCGGTCAGAACGACTGTCGCATCCCTGGAGATACGTCCCGATCTTGACCGGGGGCTCGATCATGGCGCATGGTCCGTTCTAAGCAATATGTATCCGGAAGCGGACATGCCCATCTTTCAGCTCAGCATCGCCTATGAACGTCCAATGAACTATCACCGCGCGCTCGCGAAAGAACTGGGCTTCTTACGACAGAGAGGCGTGCTCATCGTTGCGAGCGGCAACTTGGTGCACAACCTCCAAAAAATACGCTGGGAACAAAACGCAAAACCTTATGACTGGGCGCTGGAATTCGACGCGTTCGTGAAGAAAAGCATCGAGGCTGGCAATGAGGAAGCGCTGATCGATTACAAAAAACTTGGAGCTCTCGCCGACATGGCCCATCCGACGAATGACCACTATCTTCCCCTTGTCTACGCCGCAAGCCTTCGGGATAAAACCGATGGTTTCCGTTTCTTCAGTGAGGGTATCGACGCCGGCTCTGTAAGTATGCGAAGCGTGATTTTCTCCTGACCGACCGCCACGTTCCCCCGTGAATACGTCCGCAGAATGTAAATCTCCGGAGATCCGCTCTGTCAGCTTAGCGGTTCCATCTTTTTCACAATAACCGCGTGAACTTCTTCCGTCAGCTTGTTATTGATTTCGATCATCTGGTGAATTTCGTCTTGAAGTTTTAGAAGCGCCTCCGTATCTTTATAGGTTTGTTCCGCCTGTTTGTCAGAAGCGAGAGCGGCCACCTTTTGACCCACCATGATCACCGAGAGGAGAACTAACTGCAAAAACGTTTGCGCGATCCATGAGATAAGAACGGGCGTCCCCCCTCGAATGGCCGCCGGGAGGCTTATCAGTGCGATAACAGCGAAGAGATAGGCGCACCACATGGTACCTACGGCGCTTGTTATGAATACTGCCAAACGGCCATTGAATCCGACATGTTCATTCTTCGTAAGATGAACCCCCTCTTTCGCTCTTTCTTCAATGCGGAGATGTGGAGTTTCATTTTCTTTCTTTTCCATGCTTTTCATTATAACAAATAGCTATTAAAGGGGCCGCTATTTGCGAGCGGCCCCTTCCGTTTTCTTCGGGTGAAACAACTGATAGCGCGGGTGTTCCGATGATTTTCCCGCAAGCCAGTCGGCATAATCGAGGATCGCCCCCACATAGAACGTGTCATGGTTATAGGCAAAGAGCGCCTGCCGGTGCGACGCCTCACTTAAACCCCATCCCGCATGGGCAAGATACTTGCCGATACTGCAGATCGCATCGCCATTATCGAAAAGATCCGGAGGATCATCATCATCGTCGCTATGGCAATTGACGGCAAGAACAGGATAGGAGGTCGGCTCAAACTGCGGCAGACCGAACGCTCCAGTGGACGATCCCTTGATAGAAAAGAGATCGGTGTCGCTGTCTTCGAAAATGGAGAGAAAAGCGATGAGTTGCTTCTCGGACCATCCCGGCTGGACGAGATCCGGCCGCATGACAGCAAGCGTGTAAAGCGTCGTAACGACCGGCCGCTTTCCCATGCTCTGACCCCATTGCGTTTCTATGTTCAGCACGCCGTCGATGACCTCGCGCGGCACGCCGAATTCCCTCTCCTCATAGTTGAACGCAATGACGTTATTCTCCAAAAATCTCCGCCCCTGTTCCTTTGACCACAGGCTGAAGACATAGTCATAGTTATACCGTCTGGGCCTTTGGCGCGGAACGGCAGGTTTTTGATTCAGCGGACGGACGAACATAGCCGGATCGATCGCAAAACGAGGATCGGTCACGATAGCGTTTCCGTACGATCCGAGCCGCTGTTTGATATGCGCGATGACCAGTTTTTCCCGCACAACAGGATCGAATCTGACGGTGTGCCTGGCAGGAACCGCCCGCTTCGTACGCGGAGCGGCATCCGTGAACGGCGGCACGATGAGCGCGGCGAACAGCATGACCAACAGCATGGAAACCTTCATGGACGTTTCCTCCTTGCATGAAAGCGTTAAGGTGCTGGAATTGCTCTGTCTTCACCTTATCACTGCAGTCCTTTTTTGGGAATATAGAAATCCCCTGCGATAATGCAGATCAAAATCCCTGCTTTCGCAGGGATTTTTATTGATGGCTCACAACCGTATAAGATCATAGTCGGTATTGCCCATGCCGAGCGTTTTCATATATTCGATCTGATGGGGTCCGCTGCGGGACTCGATGCGTTCGACAATGTCGTGCTTTTGTTCTGCGGGAAGACCATAGACAAGATCGAGCGACGCCTTGTCGATCGCCACGATATCGGTCGAGCCGAGAATGCCGATGTCCGCGCATTTCGGCGCAGCACCATGCGCATCACAGTCACAATCGACCGAAATATTTTTCAGCACATTGATATATGTGATATGGCCCTTGAAATGATCGATGGTAGCCTTCCCTGATTCGACCATTCTTTCGAGGAATCCCGGACCGATATGGCTCATGGCATCGGGACCGAACTCCTTCATGCCGTGCACCATGGCTTTCCCGATATGGCCGGAAGCGATACCGATACCGATGTTCTTCAGTGATCCGCCGAACCCGCCCATGGCATGGCCCTTGAAATGCGTATAGACCAAGAGCGAATCGTAATTCAAAAGATGCTTGCCGACCGCAACCTCGGTCAGGTGATCGCCCGGAGTATAATCCTTCCCTTGGGCGAGAAATTCCTTCATGCCCGGCACCGGCAGCATGACGTCGCCCTCCTCGTCCATGATATCGACGGGGCAGAAATCAAAACCGTTCGTTTTCAATACTTCGCGATGGCCGGCCGTCTCATAGCGCGGGCTGGGGTACAGCACATTGCATTCGACGATGGTACTGTCCGGGATCTCCGCCTGCAGACCCTTGATGAGCTCGAGCGGCAGAAGGTTCGGACCATGCGGTTCGCCAGTATGCAGTTTGATGCCCACTTTGCCGGTCATCCCTTGGTTGATGCGGGAATATATTTCCGTGAGCCCCTTGACGCTGATATCGGTCGTGAAGAAAACCGTGGAACTGTTTTTATTCATGGATGTGTCCATAATACCACCAAACCCCCGACACCGTAACGATGGCTATAAGGAAAACCCTGGATGGCATCCGCCGCGGAATCACTCCTTTCCGGTGTTGGATTGGCTTCTAAAGCCTATCCATATGCCATTTGGATCTTTAACGAACCCCATCGCAAATTCTCCGTCATCAGTCTTTCTTTCCATCAATTCCATGGCGACCGGCGCTCCCTTTTGTACGAACTCTTGAAAAGTTTTCTTGGCGTCTTTCACCACGAACATCAAGTGATCCAATTCGACCCCGTCCATCTTCCATGGGGTGTACAATTTGCAATCCTCCGCATAATACATAAGGTTCAATTTCTGTCCGGTTCCTTCATCAAGCAAACTGATAACTTGCTCCCCGGGCATATAACTGCGCTTTTCGATGATCTTTAAACCCAGATCCTCGGTATAGAATTTCAAGGATTTTTCAAGATCGTTGACCCTTATCGCGACATAATTTAATCCCATCATATTTTTTTGATTAATGATAAATTTATTATACCTTAGGCGAACATCCTGCGCTTTGGCAACAGGGATGAGCCAAGCCCGGAGCGAAGCGGAGGGTGGAGAATCTCCCGAGACGCATTGCGTGGGTATCCTGCGGATACCCAGGACTTTAGTCCAGGGAGATTCATTTTTTAGAGCTTTATCCTTTTGAACGCCCAAGTTCCGACCATTACCATTATAACAGTAAATGCGATCAACACCGTAAAATCGAGCGGCAGACCATAACTTGTTATACCCAAAATAACCGACCTCAATGCGTCAACGGCATAAGAAACCGGGTTTATCGTCACGATGACCCTCAACCAGGTCGGCAGATTGGTGACCGGAAACAGCGCGCCGCTCAGGAAAAACAACGGGAAGATAACGAAGCTTGAGATCAATCCGAATCCCTCCGGGCTTTCCATGATCGAACCGATCGCGAGTCCAAGGCTGGTCACCGCGATCAAAAGCAGGATGATAATGACAAAAGTTAAAATGATCGTTAAGAGGCTGAAGTGGATCCCGAAGAATATCGCGCCGAGTATCATCAAGATGATTATTTGCAGCAAGCCGTCCGTTGAACCCCCCAAAGCTTTCCCGAAGAACATCGTGCTTTTATTCAATGGGGCGACCAAGACTTCTTTTAAAAAGTCTATGCGCTTATCCAATATGATATACAATCCAAAAAATAACGAGCCGAAAAGAACGGTCATCACGAGAATTCCGGGAAATAAAAATTGCTGATAATTGGTGCCGCTTACGGCGCCCGGCTCGATTATCGATCCCAATCCGGTCCCGAAAATGACCAGCCATAAAAGCGGCTGGATGATCGCCCCGATCAGTCTCGACGGCTCTCTCATGAAAACAAGGAGTTCCCGATACCAGATCGCGTAGAGCCCCTTTAGTTCTGAATTTATGTTTAACATGCTTTATAAAAAAAACAATTATCTGCTTTCTGAATGCATGGTCCTGGTCATCCAGCCGCCCTCACCTTCGTCCGAGCCCTCCCTTATTTGCCTGCCGGTCAGTTTCAAAAATACATCCTGCAATGTCGGAGAATGGAGCTCGACATTTTCCGCCTCGCCGACGTTCTCAAGAATTTTCTGCAAATGAGAACCGGCATCGTTTACGGTCAAACTCAGCACATCACCTTTATATTGCACATGTTTGACGTAATCCATTTTCTGTATCTCGGGTAAGTCCGGTTTTTTCGTTTTTATCGTAACCAAATCTCCTCCGAGACTTTTCTTGAAATTAACCGGAGTATCTAATGCGACCAGCTTGCCATGATCGATGATCGCGATCCTGTCACAAAGCTCATCCGCCTCTTCCATATAATGCGTGGTTAAAATAATGGTTATTTTATTTTCCGTTGATAATCTTTTGATGTATTCCCAAAGATTTTCCCTCGTCTGGGGATCGAGCCCCAAGGTCGGCTCATCCAAGAACAATATTTTGGGACTATGCAGAAAACCCCGGGCAAGTTCAAGCCTCCTTCGCATGCCGCCCGAATATTTCCTCATTCTTATGTTCTGCTTGTCGGTCAAATCAACCAATTTCAGCCCTTCATCAATTTTTTTGTCTATCTCGCTGTCTTTAACTCCATACATCAAAGCATGAAGATAAAGGTTCTCCCTCCCCGTCAGAAGGTCGTCCGAGCTTGGGTCTTGGAAAACAAATCCTATGGAGCGTCGAACCTGCGTCGGATGTTTTGCGACGTCAAAACCGTTGATCACCGCATTCCCGCTGGTTGGTGGCAAAAGCGTGGCCAGCATCGAAAGCGTAGTTGTCTTTCCCGCACCATTCGGACCCAAAAGCCCGAAAATCTCCCCTTCGTTTATCTCTAAAGACAAATCATCCACGGCCGTAAAGTCGTCGAATTTTTTTGTCAGATTTTTTATTTCTATGAGGGGCATGACCTTATTGCACTTGTTCAGTTATCTTATCAGAGAAAACCCACAATAAAAAGGCGGTTTTCAAATAAAAGTTCCGATATGCTCGAAGCGATAAGGTTCTCTTTAATAAAGCGGCATCCTGCGTCTTGTACGGACAATCATAGGACGGGCCTTCGCTACTGCACGTCAAACGTCGCCGTACTACTATTGAGCTGCGTAAGCGTAATGGAATAATTGGCGGAATCATATGCCTGGCCGACCGCAAGAGTCTGGGGCGGAATCGGGATCTGCGCAAGCATGCAGACGATCTTCGGTTTGGGATCGGACGGGAACGAATTCCAGCAACCAACCGGGGTGATCTGGATCGTTGCCGTTGATGATGCGATGTTTTGCAGGGTGATATAGGCGCTTTTATTGCGGATCTCCCCGATGCCGCCCACGTTCAGCGTCACGCTTCCGGGCGCATTCAATTGCTGGATGCTTGAAGTAGCCATGGTGCCCGCCGGGCCGACGACCACCGTCGTCGTCGCGAGGATAAGGATAGCGGGGCAACTGCAAACGCCATTCGCCGGACAACTGCAGGTGCCGCTCGTGAGACTTGCCGTGTAGGTGCCTGTGGCAACATAGGTATGCGAAACCATGCCTTCCGCGTTGCAGCTTGAGCAAACCGGTACGACACCAAGATTCCCCGTCGTACCATCACCAAAATTAACTGCGTTCCCGAGGGCACTTCCCTGCGGCGCGGTCGCAACGAATTGCACAGTGAGAGGCTCACTGCCGGATTGCGGATCGGCTGAAAAACTCTGCGTTGTCTGCGTGCTGCTGCTATTACCTCCGTTCGGAACAGTACAATGGGATTCTCCGAGAGAATTCAGCATCGCCTTGGTGGAAGAGCCGAAATATCCGGTACCCCGCGAAAGACCAAGCGGCGCCAAAACATCAGCCGCATTCTTTTCCTGGAATACTGTGACGGCGGCAGACGTCATAGATCCGAAATATCCCGTTGCCGGCACCGTTTCGCCATCAAGCGTCAGCTCTTTTTGAAGCGCCAGCACATCATCGCCACGGCTTCCGATGCCGAGGTTCTCGGTGTAATCCACGCACCACGGAGCAATCGCTGTCGGTGGTTTGTTGTCGCCTATCAGGATGCGCGGAGTTGAGGAACTGACGACCGACGGACTCACTGCCGCAGACACGCCGCTATTCATGACTACGGCCGAAGAAAAAAGAGGAATCGCGAGCATCACCGCACTCGCTAGAGCAAACACGGATCTTTTGATCATATTTTATTATTAAATTTTTTTATTTTTTCGGCTCCACAATGACCGCGGTGCCATAAGCAAGCACCTCGGTAACCCCGCGCGTGATCTCGGTCGCATCATAACGGGCGCCGATCACGGCATTTGCACCCATCTCTCCCGCATGCTCGAGCATGAGGTCGAATGCATCCTCGCGTGTCTTTTCGCACAGTTTGGTGAAAAGAGAAATATTACCTCCAACCAGGGTCTGCAATCCTGCGCCGATAGAGCCGAAAATGTTGCGTGAACGGACAATGATGCCGCGTGCAATCCCCAGATTTTTTACAATGCGATAATCATCCAACTCGAATGCCGTCGTCACCATCGCATGTTCAACTGTTTTATTATCCATTTTTTTATTTTACCACAAAAGCAACTCGGCGCGGGAAACCTTCAAAATAATGGATCGAACATGCATGAATAGCGGAGCGCAAAAAAGTTTTATTTTCCTAATCGATCTCGTACTGCAAGGTCATCGTGATGCCCACTTCCTGCGAGCCGGGCTGAATGACGGGCGCAGCGGCAGCCTCGGAGGTTTTCATCGCTACGGAGCTTTGCGCCAAATTGTACATAACCGATTGATTGCCATCGTCTTCCTGCACGGAGAGCAGGCGTCCGATCTTAAACCCGGACTCCTGCGCAACGGCCTGTGCCTGCGCCTTGGCTTTCGTTATCGCATCGGCACGCGCCTCGTTTTGAACCGCTGTCGGATCGTCGAGCGTAAAGTTCAATGAACTGACACTGTTCGCCCCGTTCTTCACGACCCCATTCATGATATCGCCGATCTTGCTGAAATCGCGGATCTTGACGTCGACGGACTGGGTAACGGTGTAGCCGACGATCGAAGCCGGCGGGCAGACCGTGGGTTCCGAAGACACAGAGGATACAACATCGCCGACCGGCATCATCGGCTCATGATAAACCACGGGGACGGGACTGCAATTATAGGTCTGATAACGCGGTTCGATATCATACGATTCGGTCTTGATATCTTTATCGGCAATGCCATCCGATTTCACGAACGCGATCGCCTTATTCACGGCGTCGGTGTTCGCCGCCTGCAATGCCGCGATGCCATTGCCGCCCTCCGTGGTAACCTCGAAGCTGAACTCGGCGACATCGGGAACCGCCGTCGCCTTGCCCTCCCCGGACACCGAAAAGCTCCTGAACGATGACGGCGGTATCGACTTCCCGTACGAAACGGCATAACTGACGGCTGCATAGCCAAGCGTGAGCACCACGACTCCCACCACAATCCCCAAAATGTTCTTTAATTTTTGATTCATGATTGGATCCTTTTATTTATTATCAGGACTTCCCTGCCCTGTCCCATGTACTACGATAGTGCGGAAAAAAGGTAACGTCAGTCCTCCACCAACGGCACAATGATGCTTGGCGCAGCTGAACCCTGACCCTGAATCGGGAACGCGAAAGCCGGCACGAGCAACCCCTTACCCTCATCGACATACACCCGAATCGGCGTTCCCAACCCTAATTCCCGGATCCCTGTTCCCGCCGGTGCGACTGCGCTTCCCGCTTCCTGTTCCGCAAGAGAAATGATCTTGGCCGTATCGACGATCGCGCCATATGAAGAGGCTTCATAATTCTGCACGCTCAATCCATGAACGCTCTTCACGCGCCCATATTGCGCATCCACCTCCACTGTAAGTCCGATTTTTTCGCCATCCATTGTATAGACCTCCCTGCCGTTCACGACTTCCGGATAGAACACGCTTACCGCACCACCATTGCTAAGCACTTCCGCCTTGCCGTAGCCTGCCGCATTGATCCCGTGATCCTCCAAAAATTGATTTGCAATGCTCAGTGTGGAACTCGACGAAAGCGATTCCGATACGGCGTTCCCGGCTGATGGCCACCGGCCGGGAGCGGGATCAATGGAAACATCCCCACCCAAAAGATCGACTGTCACCGAATAGCCGAAACCCTCGTCCTGCACGAAGGTTAAATTGGTAACCGCCGCATTGCCGAAAGAAGACGTGCCGGCATAGCCGAAACCCGCCTTTTCCAAGATCGCAGCGACACCACCCAGCGAGAACGCGCCGGTCGTCCTCTTAAGAACATCAACCGTGGCATCGCTCTGGGAAAATGCCTCTCCTCGATAGACATAGCCGATCGCGGCCGGAAGCGGCGATGAAGGCGCAGTAGACGTCGGAGATAAGCTCATGATTTGCATTCTCGCATTCATTTTTTCCGACGAGGTGGCGCTGGGCTCCTCCGTCGACGGAGCGGCAGGTCCCGCAATCGATTGCATGAGAACCTGGACATTCTCGGCTTTCGGGACAGAAACCGGATGCGGGGAAGGCGCGATGGCAATCGTTCCGAAGGCATGATCACCGACTCTTGTGATCGTCACGGCCGGAAGCAGGGCAACGACGTTATTGTTCTCCTTCTGCGGATGAAGTGCGGAAAAGCCGAACCACGCAGCGAACGCCACTGCGATCACAGCGATCCCCGAAAGAATGAAATTCCCGAAATGCGGAACGAGACGTCCGACGCCCCGATCGACAACCTTCCTTCGGGATAACTCGGCGATCAGCTGTACCCGCAAGGCGCGCTCGAAATCGGGATCGGGCTTCATGCTGGGTCTCATGACAAGTTCCCGGACGAGAGCGGTAAGTTCCCGCTCCTTCCCCCGCAGCGTCCCATCTGCCGCGCATAATTCTTCAACTATTTTCTTGATGTTTTCTTCGTTCATGATGCGTGATGATTACGATGAGATGGTGCAGGAAAAGACCAGCAGCAGAATGGCGAGCGGCGCCACTTCTTTCAGTTTCGCCATCGCCCGATGAAAACCGACCTTGCAACTTGCCTCGCTCTTTCCGGTTATCGCCGCGATCTCCTTGTAGCTCATATCGTCCCAAACCCGCATCGTCACGATTTCGCGCTGAACCGGATTCAATACCTCGAGCAACTTTCTGGCTTTTTCGGAAAGCTCACGGCCGATCGCCGCAGCCTCGACGTCCGATCCGTCAGTCACCGTCTCCGCAGCCTCGATCGAAGAGGTGATTTTTTGGGTCCGGAAATGATCGTACAGCGAGTTCCGCGCGATGCGGTACAGCCACGCCGAAAAATTCCCCTTGCGCTCGTCGAATCCATCCAATCCGCTGATCGCCTTGAAAAAAGTGGTGCTCACGAGGTCCTCCGTGATTCCTTTGTCACGGATCCGATAAAACAGATAGCTATAGATCTTTTCAAAATAGGCGTCATAAAGCACGCCGAACCCTTCGGCGTCTCCGGCTTTCACCTGGGCGATAATAGTTTGTTCCTGCATGCCTCACGTGATGAATATTACGAAGAACCCCAGATAAGGTAACATACGCGGCGCGGCGTTGCCGAACCAGGCCGACAAGCCCCAAGCGGGAATCCAACGCCTTTATTATACAAAAATGATATCATGAAAATATGGCACGACGGCTTCCACTGACAAAAATGAAATCGTTTCCGCTATCGAAGGTCTATGGCCTTTTGGAAACGGGCCCCGTCGTGATGCTCACGACCTCACGCGACGGCAAAGCGAACGTGATGACGATGTCGTGGCACACCATGCTCGATTTCGAGCCACCGCTCATCGGATGCGTGGTGAGCAACCGGGATTATACGTTCGAAATCCTGAGAAAGACCAAGGAATGCGTCATCGCGATCCCGACCGTGGAGATCGCGAAAAAAACCGTTGAAGTAGGAAACAGTTCCGGTCGCGGCGGCACTGATAAGTTCAAAAAATTTGGCCTTACAACCCTGCCTGCTGCATGCGTCCAAGCGCCGCTCATCAAGGAATGCTATGCCAATCTCGAATGCAAAGTCGTCGACGCAGCCATGGTGAACAAATATAATTTCTTCGTTCTTGAGGTTCAGAAAGCATGGATCGATCCCGCAAGGAAAAATCCGCGGACCATCCATCATATGGGCAACGGTATTTTCATGGTTGCAGGAAGGACGATCAAGCTTCCGTCGAAGATGCGGTGATTTCTTTCGTCTATGCTTCGCGTGACATGTCCTGGCCTCTCTTTTGTCAAACCATGGCCATTCGCTTGCAATGCTACAAGTTGAAAGGCTTCAGCGGGTTTCCGCTCACGATAGCATCCGCCTCCTGATATCCCGTGCTGTAGTCAAAATCCCATCGGGGAGGAATGGCAAAGACATACCGATTGTTGCGCCCTATCTCCGAAGCCGGGATCGGCGCGGCGGAAACTTCGAAGGTGCCGTTTCCTGCGTTATATGCATTCCATTGAGCCAGGGTAAAAATCATGACGGGAATATCTTCGTAGCGATCGGCGGTCGTCCAGTTCGGATTCCTGACGAGAAGTTCCGTTCCGGTCGCGATGATCCCCTGTTCCGAAGTGCCCGATCCGCTCCACGTCTTGTTTACGATGGAATATCCCTGCCAATCCGCAGGCAAAAGAAAATTGAACCCGTACTGGCTGTTTTGGTAGACCACCGAGGTTGAAGCAGTCGTCTGGCCGACCGGAGCCGAAGATGTGGCGGTCGATGATGAAATTGTCGTTGTCGCAACGGCACCGAGTGGAATCCCGGATGATTGAGGTGATGTCGTTTGGCGTGTTTCGTAATACCAAACTCCTGCTATAAGCACCAATACGATAACCAAAACCACAATGACCGCGAGCATTGAGAATCCTTTTTTATTTTTATCCATTGTTTGATCATAGCATATCCGCAAAAGCCCTCCCATGTAGTACCTCTGCATTTTTTATACAACATTCGAATTATTTGAATCGAAGAGGAGTAATCGGCGGCTTGACAGATCATCTGTTTATGTGTTACCATAACAACACTTCAGTAGCCAGTGGCATACGCCTTAAATCTTACGGCTGGCATCTGCTGTACTCTGGCTGCTACGGCAACCGGATCTCTATGGAGAGAAAAATGAACTTTGACAATTTCACCCTTACGCCTGGAAATTTCGCGGCGATAATCGCCGGATTGGTGCTTGGCATTACCATCGTTACCTTCATCATTCCTGCCCTCAAAGACCGGAAGAAAAAAAGAGCGACGATCGAGGCGATCAAGAAGGAAGACGAACGTGTTGCGAGCCTTCCCAAACTGAGCACGAGATATCTTCTCAAGATCCCTGCAAGAGTAACGAATTTTACCAAGGGAGAGCCTCGCACTTTCGGCAATCGATACAACCGCCTCATCGTCTTTGACGAGAAGGGTGACGGATGGCTCGGCCTTTTTATGCCTTCGACATTTCAGGGTCTCTATGACGGTGAGTACATTCAGCAGAATTACTGGGTTCCCTTCCGTGGCTCCGGAGAAGCATATTCCGGCGATCCGGTCGTGGTCAATGGCCAGAAGATTGACATCTATCCAATATGGATGAATTCATCGGCGACCGACACCGCAGAATGGAGGACATGGGCGGCATTTGAAAAGGCCTTCGACGAGGAGCATCGTGGCGTGAGTTCTTCCGATGAGTTTCACCGGTTCACACCGTTCGAAAGGAGTCGTGAGCTCGAGGGAAAGCGCAAAGAATTCGAAGCTCTGCGGGCAAGTATCGCGCCTAAAAAGAAGAACATTAAGTAATCCGGCCCCACGGATAGAAAGGCTTACGCCAATCTGTTCGCGGGGCTTTTCTATTTCGCTTTTTGTGCAGAAGTGGACGAATTTTGAGCAATTCTTGTCGATCTTTCTTGACGTATGGAATCTCTTATTGGCCGGTCTCGCCCAAGGAAAATCTCTCTCCGCTTCAGGATTACATTCAGTGATACGGTAGGAGAATTCGGCTAGGCTATTTGAACCCGAATGACGCATTTCCCGTCACTCTCAGAATCAAAAGCCTTGAACGATCCCCCCGATAACAACGCTTCGCTCGCAAACAATTGGAGAATAAGCGGACACTGTTCGAATTGTAGCTACATCCATTTCCTTGAAAATCTATCGTTCAGTGCTTCCTATAGCAGTGGCGATCGAAAGGGTTGGATAACATTCGACAACTAAAAAACACAAAGAGGCTCCAGGATATCGGAGCCTCTTATTTAGTGCGCAAAGCAGGATTCAAACGACTCACTCCAGCACTAAAACATTAGGCCAGTTTCTCGACTTTGATCTTGCTCAACCACTCCGATATTTCGCTTTCCAACTTTTTGGCGTCTTCGCCATGCCGTATCGCCAAACCCTCCAAAATCGTTGATCTCGGACACAATTTCGAGATGTCCGCAACACTGTTACCCGACTTGCTTCCTTCGTGCGTGCAAAATGGAATGATGGTTTTCCCTGCGAGATCATAGTCAGATAAGAATGATCGGATCGGAGCAGGAAACGTGCTCCACCAGATGGGATGACCGATGAATATCACGTCATAATCCTTGATATTATCGATCCGCGTTTTCAGCTCCGGTTTATAATTTGTTTTCAATTCTTCACCCGCCCGTTTCACGGCCTCATCATAATCATCGGGATATGGATCAACAAGTTTGATTTCAAAGATATCACCGCCGGTCACCTTTTGAATTTGAGTGGCGACGCTACGCGTGTTGCCGGTGCGTGAGAAATAGGCTAAAAGAATTTTTTTCATCCTTTTTATGGTTTTACCAAGACCTTTATCTCTTTCCGTTCATCCATCGCTTTGTATCCTTCGGCAATGTCCGAAAGCGGAACGGTCTTCGTAAAGATCGCCGACACATCCAGTTTTCCGGACAACACGTCCGGCATCAGTTCCGGAATGTAATGAGCGACCGGCGCAGGGCCGCCCTTCACGCCGATGTTGAACCAGAAGAATTTTACAATGGGGATATCGGGCACTTCATGAGGAACACCGACTGCACCGATATTGCCGCCCGCACGGACGACGCCGAACGCGGTATTCCATGATTCGGCAGTACCGACACATTCAAGGGCGCTGTCCACCCCTAAGTTATCCGTAGCTTTTCTGATCTGCTCAACGGCATCATCGCCGCGCTCTGCGACGATATCGGTAGCGCCGAACTTCCTGCCGATCGCCGCACGATCCTCATGCGTGCTCACGAGGAATATTCTCGATGCGCCGAGGCGCTTGCTCGCGGCGACCGCGCAAAGACCAACCGCACCATCGCCGACAACAACGACCGTAGAACCCTGCTTTACCTCTGCACATACCGCCGCGTGATGTCCGGTGCACAGCACATCGGAGAGCGGTAAAAGCGCCGGCATCATCCGATCGGTCACTTTGTCTTTCGGAATGACAAAGAGCGTTCCGTTCGCCAAGGGAACCCGTACCCTCTCACCTTGACCACCGTCGACTCCGGCATCGCCCCAACTCATACGATTCCTGCAGGCCGCAGGCATGCCAGCCAGGCATTCGGGACAGGTACCATCCGAGATAAAGAACGGCATGACGACCAAGTCGCCGACCCTGGCGCTCTTCACTTCGGTGCCGACCGCCTCCACGATACCCATCGATTCATGACCGATACGTGAACCGGCCTTGCGCGGCGAGAGGCCGCGATAATACCAAAGATCGGAACCGCAGATGCAAGAATGCGTGATCCTGACTATGGCATCATCCGGTTTCTGGATCACCGGATCGGAAACTTCCTGCACTTCGATCTTCCCCTTTCCCTGAAAAATAGCTGCTTTCATATTTTTTAATTATTTAACGACTTTGTTATTTATCATTATCTTGCGCGTTCAGAGACAATATTGCTCCAAGTGATGCTTATATTTTTCCATCGCGGCCGGGATATCGGCGCCCTCTTTGAAGATGTCGAACACCCCGTAGCTCGGAAGGATATCGAAACCTAAAAATTTGTAATTCGAGGTGATGCTGAGGAACAGATCAGCTGTTCCTTTGCCGCCGAATAACACACTATCAGGATTATCGAACGTTTCCCTTGGGGCGTTCCAGGTCGCGGAGATCATGAATTTCTTCCCCTGCATCTTGCCGCCCGTACCATACTGGCGGTTGGGATCTTTGCGCGTGCGGCCATCGCCGTCAAGCAGCGTCTTTTCATGTATGCCCACGTTGAAGACCTCATCTGCATATTTTTTATAGATCCACGGCGCGGAGAACCAGTTGACGGGCGTCTGGAGCACGACCACATCCGCGGTCAAATGCTTTTCAACCTCCTCTTCCGGTTTATACCCTCGTTCTATGAAGGTTTCGAGAACCTCGTGCCCGTGCTCAAGGAAAAAAGCCTTCGCGAGGTTCGTCATGGCAAGATTCAAACCGCCTTCGGACCAGCCTGGATAATTGAGATGTGAATTTATGAGAAGTATTTTCATGACATTATTTTTATTTATTGATATTAACCCATTATTTTCGACCTTCTTTCGGCAACTTCAGTCCCTTTGCGATCTCGCGTGCACGTTTTGCAATCGCCTCTGCTTCTTTTTTCTTTCCAGCAACAACCGCGTGCCAATAGGCGATCTTCATGTCGACGTACCGTCGCCGCAACTTCAGATAATGCTCCTCGTCGGCAAGCCGATGTTTCTGGGTCTCCAACAATCCGATCTGTTCTCCGGCTCCGGCGGCGCCCTTATCCCAGTTCTCGAGATATTTCCGCATGTCCTCGATCGACATTCCCGTGGTATTGAGGCAGGCAACGGATATCACAAGATTGATATCGTCATCGCTGTATACCCGATGTCCGCTGCTCGGATCGCGGCCGATGGCATCGATCAATCCTATCGTCTCGTAATACCGCAGCGTGCTCTCCGGAAGCCCGCTCAGCCTGGCGGCTTCCTTGATCGCGTATCGTCCATCTTTCTTAGTTACCATATAAGTAAGGTTAGAGACTTAAAGTACTTTAAGTCAAGCGGCGGGCGCTGCTCTCGGAAAAAATAAGCATTTCAGTGCGAGAATCGAACGAATTTGACAATTTATAAAAAATGAATCATAACATTATCGGAGGTGCGAAATGCACAATTATGGATTGTTCCTTCTTTCTGTTGTGGTGTATGCCATCGGCAACCCGATCGTAAAGGCGATCACAGGAATTCGACCAAAGGGACTTGCCTTCTGGTTCTACGATGCCCCCGCCTTCGTCTCCGGCATCCTGTTCGGGATTTGGCTCGTACTCATTCATCACTAACTAAAAAACAGACCGGGTCCTGGCGAGGCATGACGTTTCACGACGGCATGCCTCTTTGTTTTCTGTGAATCGCATACATGAGTTCCAATTCGGCGATTGAGGACTGACGGTAAGTTCAATAGGACAATTCTGAACGACTTCTGTCATGTAGGCCAAAGGGTAATACGGAGCCTATCTTTCATCTTCCCTCATTTCTACTCTACGGCGCGCACTAATGACGGATGTTCTGCACCGCTTTGATCTCCTTCGCGATCTCATCCTCGATCGTCAACGCTCCATTGGCATAAAAATCATAACCCGAATCGGCCGAACCGGAAAAATAGATCATCGCCGCATTCCATTCTCCGGTACGCGTCATGGATGATGCGCCGGAATCCGAGAGGAACAGTCCCGCGGCAAGAAAAGCATCCTTCGTGTTCCATGGATCGGCCGGCGCACCGGTGATCTTTGCGACGCGACTTCCGTATGACATCCATGTGGAAGGAATGAAATCGGCGGGCCCCATCGCACCGCCCCAGCCAAAGCTCATAGGACAGGTCACCAAAGTTTTCAAGGGATCCCTTCCGAGCGCCTTGGTTATGGTCAGAAAATCAGGAATATCTCTTGCGGGATCCATGGTCTTCGATGTGCTTGCGCCGTCATCCGCCCTGATCCCCTCTCCCGTTTCAAGATCCGTCAGATAGCAAAGATCGGTTTTCTCCAAACCCAGTTCCTCCTGCAAGATGGCCAACAAAAAGGCCGGCCGGATCTTTGTCGTGCTCGCGACAGCATCGGCGAGAGCCAACGCTTCCCCGAACGTCATGGTGCTTGTCTGCCCCAAAAGCTCGAATTTCTCCGAAAAAATATCGGCAGATGATGACGCCGTCGGCAATGATGTCGATGCTATCGTTTCGGACGACATCGATACAGGATTTATTCTCGCCGTATTTATTGTTATCTTTCTATCCAAAATGATCGCCGCCGTTTCTTCAGTTTTCTTCGGCTTCACGGAACCCTGTTTCCGCAAAAAATAAACTCCGCCAAGCGATGCGAGAATAATACCAGCCATGATCGCCGAAATAATGAAATACCTGGGAAGATTTTTCATGCTTCTTCACGCTCCTCTATCATTATTATTCTATAACAAAACATAATACTTCCGCTGCTTTTCCGTACAATCACCAAACATGAGTGACCAGTTCTGTTATATAGGAAAATATATTAATCCTTCCGATGTTGGATGTATTTGCTTTTTCTTTTCTGAGACCAAAAAACCGCCATCGCTGGCGGTTTTCAGTTGACACCCTTATTTGGGTAAAACTAACCACTTCAAGGGACATGACTTCTTGAAGTAAAACAAACCTCAAACAAAGGTACCAAATTGGGTTGTCATCCGCTATACAGTATAACAAACATAGCAACACTGATTCAAGGGGTATCCCTTGAGCCAAATAGTGGACCCGTCGGGATTCGAACCCGAGTCCTGTGGATGACAACCACGAATAATAGACCGCTATACGACGGGCCCATTAGATTGGCGTCTTTATTATATCAGCGACAACAACTGTGCATAACTCGATAACTTATACCATCGTTAAATAGGTGTAAATGACTAAATGAAATCGTACTTTTTACGAACCCAGCATACCCAGAGATGAATGAGTCTGATTCCGTAATAGGGGGAATGGTAAATCCCCGTGGGCTCTTTAGATGACATTCGGACCACAGCGCTATCCCTCACGTAAGTCTATTGGGTTCGCCAAACTCCTATCTGGTACCACCCCTAACGCCAAGTTTTACTTTGTACGCAACAAATAAATCATGCCCTAAATCGAGAATGTCTTTTGTGTATTCTTCAATCTCCGTGGCACGTCTTTGTCGCCGTGTTCTATATCCTTGGTCTCTCGGACCATCAACATTAATATCCATTTCGTGAATAATTTGATTCCTAACAATAAAGGCATCTTTTAAGGCATTCATTCTATCACGGCTAAAAATTGCCTGTTGATCTAAACCAGATGCTCCGGACACTTTTAGCAATTGTTCAACGGATTGTAAACTATCTCCCGTTAAACTTTTTATATATTCGCTCAAGAGTAAATCCCGAGGACTTTCTTCTGTAAATATAAGCGCGGCAAGATTCATAATCTCCCTGGGATCTTTATCAAGACCTCGCCGAACAAATTCCTTGAACTTTAGCTTTGCTCCTGAATCTGTGGCTATTAATCTTGTCAATTTGGTTTTAAGTAATTGTTTAACCAGAAAATCTAGACCGGCGCACGCAAAAACAAGCATAGCTCGGTAGAGGTCTTGTTGGGAATGCGTCGCTGGACCACCACGCGCGCCGACTCTCCCTATCCGATATTGAGAACTAAAACTGTTTATCGCTTCTATAGTCTGTAAAAAAATTCTATATTCGGGATAAAAATCTGACCCCTCCGCTTCGCGAGTTAGACTAGTTGAATAAAATTGAGCAGGTGGCGAAAGGCGATAAGCTACTCGTCTCTGATTTCCTCGATTTCCAATTTGCCCTAGCATAGATTTATTATCTTATTTTAGAAGCGCCATCAACTACGCGTAATAATACGTCAATGAACCCGCAGACACGTATCGCATCTTCCCTTGAGAAATTGGTTATTACGTGATGATGGGTTTTATTGCGAAAGGCGGGCACAATCCCCCGTAAAATTTGAGTAAACCCACGCTGATCTTCGGGGTCATTGCTAGCTACAACTAATACTGTTTTGGATAAATCTTCATTGAATGCATATCCAACCAAATTTTCTCCAACCAATTTTTGTTTAGGCTGAGCTTTTCTCCTTATTCGATCCTCGAGTATAAGCGTGGCCTGATTAATGGGTCTATCAAAATTTGATGAAGCTAGAAGGATATCCGTGCATCTGCTTTTTAATTCTTGATCTTGAATCAGATAATCAATAGCGAATTTTAACGCAGTTCTTTTGGTGGTAGTTTGAACAACCTTAGAACTTTTACTTAAAACACCACTCTTACCCCGAATATTTTGCGCAAAAACTATCGGGAGGGCGTCTCTAACTTCGGCCTGTTTAGTTGGATCTAATTTCCTTTGATATGTAGAAAAGCCTACTCCATACTGTTTGGCTAATAAGATTAAGGCGGCTTCTGCTGAGATCCCTAATTTTGCCGCCTTATTACTCACCATTTGATTTATTGCTACAACATCACGCTTACCAATTTTCTTGGCAATCTTACACATTATCTTTTCGTCAAGGATTCGGGGGCGAGCCATTTTATAAAAGCTATTTCCTTCCTTTTTGCTTATGTACGGAATTATTTTTCCTTGGCTTCTTGGAGGAGGTAGCGATATTACGAACCGTCCTCCCCGTAATGCCCAGAGAGTCTCCGACTTCCTCTATTGAAGCAGGCGCCCCACCCTTTACCAACTGGAGAATTAGGAGTTTTTTAATCTCTTCCAATAATCGGTCGGTTTTTGAATCCATGTTATTTTTTCTTATTTTTTTTACCCGCCTTCATATTTGCAATACTATTCTCTGCACTATTGAAAATTCCAGAGAGATCTTTATTGTTAAATTTAAACTGCGTATGGAGATATTTAATTAAGTCCCGATTTGCCCGTCTCTTCTTAAGCAATTCTTTTTGACCTTCCTCTCCGATAATAATCAACAATAACGCAATAATCACATTGAGTTGTTCGCGGAGCAGAGAATTTGGAGTATTACCCTTATTTTCCATCTTTCTTGGTTTTTAATTTTTTAAAACCCTTAAGAATCCCTGTTGCTCGTTGAGTACCTATACCCAATTTCCGAGCTATGGCATGATGATCCAAGTCGGTATTCAGATATAAATTAACTACTTCTAATCTTTCTAGCGAATCGGTAATCCTATCTAACTTTTCAAATGAAACTTTTTGATCAGATGTCATGTATTCTTTTTCTTTGATTTGTTAAAGTGGCGCGCGATTCTATTAACACGATACATATCGACTCCAATGATTTTTCTAATCTCGGGTTGCGAAACTCCAGCTTTTGCCAATTCAAGAATTATTAAATCTTGCAGCAACTCCTCTGTTGTCTTCTTTTTTATAGGCATTTTATTTCTTGCTCTTTTTGATCTTACGGATTCCGGAGAGTTCCTTATTAACATGTTTTCCCGTCTTACTTAAAATCTCAGCAATTTCTTTTGGCTTTAATCCAAAACTAGACAGCAACTCAATTTGATCCCTAAGCGAACGAGCCTCAGAATCGGCCCCTTTTTTTTGAATCATGAGATGGACCATAACATCCAACCGCTTTTTTATTGCTTCTAACGTTTCCTCCATATTTTTATTAGGGTTTTTAATTTTTATAATAATAGTGAGTATCCTCAATTAAAGATAACCATTATAAAATATGATCTCATTACCAGCTAAATGATTACTCACTATTATTAGTGTATAGCCGAAAAATAAAAAAGCAACCCTTGGAAAGTCTCCTTAATATTAGTATCCTGTACCGTCTGATATTTCGCTCACTGAACGCATACTGCCATTTCTCCTGCATAAACCCTTAACGCGGTGCCTTATATTTCTTCTCTGATCCAGAATTTCTATGCCCCGCCTACCTCATCGCTAAAAGGATTGAATGTCTTTAATCGAGTTGAAGCGGCCATTACCATAAGAATGACAAGGATCACGGAACCGACGATAAAGGAATAAACACCCGCCCCTTGGGATGTTTTTAAGAAAATGTAATACAGCCATGCACCTACTCCCCCGTATGCGAGCGCGATGAACGTGAAGCCAAGACCGGGAAGGGACGTGCTGACGATCTCCGGATCATCGGATTCAGTGTCGGGAAACAGCGCACCGACACTTAGGGCGAAGGCTGTTATTGCAATGATCATGACCGCAAGGAGCAACAGGAACATCCCCTCTGCCACGAGCGAGATCCCAAGAAGAGAGGCATTGGCGATCCCCACGCCGATTCCCAATATCAAAAAAGTGATGATATAGAAACCGAGCTTCGAAAAGAATATCCGTCGAGGCGTGATCGGCGATGTTCCCATGATCCACGACATGCGACGATCGCTGCTAAATGACGGAAGCACGAAGCGCAACGCGAATGTGCTGGTAAAGAACACCGTGGTCACCACTTGCAACGCCTGAATAGCGGCAAGGATATTTATCTCGCTCGTGCCGTAATCCGCGCCGTTCCTCCGCAGAAAAACATTGAGCGCCATCTGGAGCACCCAGAGGCCAAGGATAAAAACGATCCACAGGGAATCGCGGGTACTTCGGAAATTTACGATCACTTCCTTCTCGAAGAGAGCGCCGAGATCGGTTTTTAGAAAACGGGGAAATGCGCGAGGAGATTTATGTATGGTATTGGTCGACGTGCGCGCCTCGAAACTTCCCTCCTGAAGGCCCTGCCATAATTTTAGAAATTTGAAGGAGAAAAGATAAATGATGAGCAGTATAAAAACGACCATGGCTGCGAGCCAACCGATAGAGGACCATGCCAGTGCCCACGCATGGTTCTGCAGCGCGAGCATCATGATGGCGACGACGGTGGTGGGAAACCAGCGGAATGCGGCGACGATACCGTCGATATTCGCCTCGGTCGCGGTGATCGATCCGGAAACAAAGAGGGATAAGATATTCATCCCGACGATCGTTCGCACAAGTACGTACGTGAACGTCGCCATAAAAAGACCGGAGAGCACGGCAAGCCATTTCACCTGCAACGCACGCCACGTCGGACCGCGGAAGTAATAGAGCACCGTCGCAAAAAGCAAAATGACGACCATCGCCGAACCCGAAGTGATCAGGGTAAGCAGCAAGAGAGCAATGATGGCCGAAGGAATGGATATTGCTCCGCCGCCATAGACCCCTGCGAGTGCAAGGACCGCGGGGATGCCGATAACGAAGAGCGTTCCCGTGGCGGAATCAAGGATGCCGAACCCCGCCCGGAGGATCACCGATTTATATCGCGGAGAAGCGACGATCCAATTATCCGTGCCTCCGCGAAAGAGCGTAAAAAGCCCCGACACGATGGCGCTCGCAAACATCAAATATCCGAGAACGAGGAAGAACTCCTCGTAGACATAAAGAGATAATGTCTGGCGTCCATAGGTTTGGTTCTTTATTGAGGTGAATCCCAAACGGACGCCCCAGAATACTACGGTGGCAACGCCGATCACGATAAGAACAAAAAGAAATACGGTGATGAGCTTTGGAATGGTGTGCCGCGAGAAATAGCCCTTCACTCCTTTCATGCTAAGCCGTAGAAAAGATCCGATCATGCGCTCGGGAAAGAATTGCCGGTCAGGGCAAGATAAATATCTTCAAGGGTCGTCTCGTTATGGAGTTTCGCCTTCGCGCGAAGTTCATCGACCGTGCCGCGCGCGATCATACGCCCGTGATCCATGACGCCGACCTGGTCGGCGACCTCCTGCGCAAATGAAAGCGTATGCGTTGCGATGAAAATGCTGACGCCCTCATCTTTCGCAAGCCGGACAAAAAGATCCTTCGCGCGCCGTACGCTCAATGGATCAAGGCCGACGACCGGCTCATCGACAAGCAGAAGCTTTGGCTTATGGAGCAGCGCCGCAAGGATCGAAAACTTTTGCTTATTGCCGCGCGAGTAGGTTTCGAAGTAATTCTTTTCGATGCCCTCGAGCTCGAAGATTGAAAGAAGCTTTTTAACGCGCTCCATCCGTTCCTGTTCGGGGACGCCGAAAAGCGTTCCCACGAAATGCAGAAATTCCTCCCCTGTCATTCCCGGCCACACGGAGGGATCGTCGGGAATATATCCGATGATCGATTTTGTTGCCTGGGGGAACAAAACGACATCCTTGCCGCCAACCGTTATCGTTCCTTTGTCGGGGGCGAGAAGTCCGACCGTTGTTTTTATAATGGTCGTCTTCCCTGCCCCATTCGGCCCGATGATGCAAAAAATTTCGCCGTCTTTTACTTCAAAGGAAATATCATCGACTGCTTTCAATGCGCCGAACTGCTTCGAAAGATTTTTTATAAGCAGCATATTATTGTTTATTATACAGGTTTCTCCTTCGGCATGGAAACTGCATCCCAAGCATGACTAATAATACTGATCCAGCACTGAGACAGACCGATGCGCAGAAAAAGATGAAAGGGGGCCGCGATGGTGGCACGACCCCGAAATCAACTCTTTGAATTTTTTTCAAATTCGGACTCTTAGCTGGCCGCAAGGAACATTTCCTTTTTCGACGCACTGTTGTTACCTCCCCGGCGATCTGAGGTTCAAACGGTAAAAATTGTTACAGAACCTGCATTCCCATATCACCGTGAGCGATTTGGGATAAAACTTGAACTCCTTTAATGCCAGTTTTTTGTGACAATGCGGACAATGAAATTTCAGGTTCGGTTTCATGCCTCAACCTCCTTTTAGCAGGCGCGTCCATTTTGTTTCGGAGTGAAATAAAAGGGTGCCGCTTTTCGGTGCGGCACCCAGCGTTGGTTCATGCAAAGAACTATCCGAGAAGGATCGGTATCTGAACCGTGACGCCGCGTTTCTTGTCCATCAGGAAGAACGCCTGGATGGGGGGTTGGAACTCTCCCCCGAAGGTTATGGCGTACGGCGAATAGCCGACGAGCGATCCGTTGATGAGCCACCGGCGCGTACCGATGGTGTAGCAATGCAGGTGTCCCTGCACGGAGTATTCCGCAGGATTCGCCTGGTCCCATTGGTAGATGCGGCGGTTCAGATACATGTACGGTCCCTGCACGCCGCCAAAACTGATGGTGTCGCCGTGATGGAAGCGGATCTTGTGCCCCAGCACGTCGAGATAGACGAACAGTCCGTCCGCCATCAGCCAATTGATGTCGGGAAATCGGTGAGCGATGTTGTAGTACATGAAATACTCGAGCGCGTTTCCCTGGCGTGAGGTTGCGTGCATTTTTTGGGTGATGCGGCCATGGTTTCCGTCGCAGCAGGCAACCGTAATGCGTTTGAAGCCGCCGTTGTTCTGGAGGAAGGTGAGCCCTGCCTCGATGAGCTCCTGGCAGAGCACCGCCTGGTGGATGGGCTCAGCGATCTCATTGGACTGAATGGTATCCAGATGGAGCATCCCGTCGATGAGGTCGCCTCCCAGAAAAAGAACCAGCTCGTCGATATTGACATCCTGCCGCTCCTTTTTGGTGAGGCGCACGATGCGCTCGAAGAACGTCTTGACGCGCTCCTTGCAGATGGCGACATCGAATGTGTTGAGCCCGCTCACCTGTTCGGGACGGATGCGGGATCCAAGGTGCCAGTCCGTTGCCACCGCCACGGCCACAGCCTCGGAAGTGTTGGTTCCCTGGCGGGGTTCGATGATGGTGGTGGAATTCGCGTTTTGAAGCGTTGTGATGGCGGTAACGTAGGCCTCCAACCCCTCTATCTTGTTGAGGGCTTCGTTGAGGGTTGACGTGGTTTCAGCGCGCTCGGCACGCTTCTTCTTGTCGTCTTGCGCCTTGGAGAACTTTTTCACCTTGGCGGAGACTTCGTCGAAGAGCGCCCAGCAGGTCTTACAGGTGGACGTAGGCTTGTTGCGTCCCTGGTACTGCGGATGTTTTTTGCAGATCATGACCGGCTCCTTTCAGTAGCGGTGATGTTCGCGGCGCACACGCGAGTCTTCTCTCGCAAGTCCTCGCGCGACGGTCGTTTGGTTGGTATGCTCGCCAAACAGTTTATGGGGAACGTATTCCCCGAAGCAGTGGAAGAATGAGCTTGGCGGATTCCAGAAAGATGGCGCCCAGTGATCGATATGCATCTCGTAATACAGCGACCCGTTATCGGCGCGATGCGTCGTCACGTGAAGGGAGAATTTCCTTCTCGCCCTCCAACTTTCGATTCCACCCGGATGTTCGATCCGCGTGCATATCCCCCAGTTCCTTTTCCATCTTTTTCTGTCGTTGCGGAGATCAAACCCGAGTTGATCCGTGCCGTCGCCCGCAGGAAGGGCTTCAATGTGGTTTTTTTCGGCAGAGACGACGACGATCGAATTTTGCAGGTTGAACTGAGCGAGCGCATGCAGGACATTTTCCTTCACCGTTTGTCCTGACAGCGAGCCGCGGAGACACGGGGCGAGAAGCGCTATCACCAACGTTTTCCTTAAGATGTGCATCGCCTGATTCTCCTCTCATGGCATATTCTGTTGTAAAGCTTCGAATATATATTTTCTTGTAAAAAATATATATTCCTGATATTATTTTCTCATAGGAAAATGTTTCCCGCTGGCCGGCAGCTGTGCGCAAGAAGCCGAAAAATGCGGATGGCTCCCCCCTTATCCCGTCATCTCCATCCTTCTCCATACCTCTATCCCATGCAAAGAAGAAAAGTACAAAAAACAGGCGGCGGCAGTTTCTCCTTCGTGCTTCCGAAAGATTGGGCTCTTTCCCATCACGCCGATCGCGAGATCGTCATCATGGGTCATGCAACCGGCGCGCTTACGATCTATGGCCTTGACCACGAACAAGCGTTCACGGCCACGGTCGATGTTTCGGAAAAATCGAGGAAGGAACTGCTCAACGAGCTTATCAGCCTGTATTCCCTGGGCGTGGACGAGATACGCGTGGAGGGCAAGTTCGGCTCGACCACCAAAAAGGACATCCGCGCCATCATGCGGTTCCTCATGGGCTTCGAGATCGTCTCGGAAAACCATCAGGCTATCGTTCTGAAAAGCGTCCTGAGCGATCAGGCGCTCTCTTTCGAGCAATGCCTTTTGAGCATGGAAACGAACGCACGGTCGATGTTCCTGGATGCGGTCGAGGCTTTCTTCTCGGGTGACAAAGAAATGGGCGCGGACGTCATCGAACGGGATGTGGACGTCGACCGGCTCTATCATCTCGTCATAAGGAATCACCAAAGCCTGCTCCAGGACAAGATGCAGGAATCTCTTGAGAGCCGCTCTCTTCTCGAATCCTCGGCATACGAATATATCGCGGCGCAGATCGAGCGTGTCGCTGACCGCGCCGTGAACATCGCAAAATTATCTCTCGAGGAGCAGACCCTGCCCATAGATGAAAAAACGACGCAGACCATCCGAAGATTATCGAATGAGATCATAAAACTATTCGCCGGATCCATGGACCAGAAGCTGGACAACAAACGCATCGTGGGTCTCGAGCTGGAGGTTGAACCTCTTGTCCAAAAGATCTCCCGCGCCGAGCTCCAGTTCATGCAAAAACCATCTCAAGAAGGATTGCTCTTCCTCGTGAACCTGCAACGGACGGTTGCCTATATCCAAAACATCCTCGAAAAACGTTTCCAGATGACCTTTTTCAAAAAAGAGCCCACCGCGTAAGGATGGTGCGCATGAGAAACCCGGATCAAAAGAATCCGGATTTGAGCGCAAAAAAATCACGGCATCATGGCTCAGTACGTCGGGTTAACGCGCAATGCCGCGCTCAGCAGTATTGAACGGAGTTCGTCGGCGAAGTTTTGGAACAAAATACGCCAGGACCCGTAGATCCTGGCGTAGATGCTTCATCGCTCTCATTTTGCCTTTGCGATCAATTCTCGCGTAAGGCCGTTCGCGCGGGCGATGTCGCGGAAGACGGTCGCCGATGGCCGCGGTATTCTCTCCTTTGTGTGCGGATCGATGCTGAACAGGCCGAAGTGCGACGTGATGCAGTCGCCTTTCACCCATTCAAAATTATCAAAGAGGGTCCAATAGAAGTAACCGATGACCGGCGCGTCCGGCCCGGCTTCGGCTGCTGCTTTTTGGAGCCACAAGAGATGGCTCATGATGAAAACGGGGCGTTTGCTGTCCGTGCCGTCATCCACGCCGTTTTCCGTCACGATGATCGGTTTGCGGTACCGTGCGAATTCCCGCACGATCCGGTAGAGGCCTTCCGGGTAGACGCTGTCATCGCTTTTTTTCGTGTTCATGTATTCAACGGGAACGCCGAAGAAAAAGCTCCACGGATTGAACTTGATCAGCCATCCGGAATAATAGTTCAGGCCGATGTAGTCAAGCCGGTCTTCGATGGCATCGACGAAGTCGGTGTTCATGATGAAATCGAGCACGGTCGTTGCCTTTTGATCGTCCTCGTTCCCAACTCTCGCCGGCACGTAGTAGCTCGTCGAATGCGCGATGCCGACCCGTATCTTTTTATGGCGGGTATCGCAGACGCGGTGCAGGACATCATAGGCGGCACGATGGGCGCGGATGATGTTCCGCCGTGCGGAGATAACGCCACGGAGGTCTCCGTTTCTGAAAGGAGGAAACGCACCGTTCAGGTATCCTTCCGCGAGGAGCACGACGGGTTCGTTGAAGGTCATCCAATATTCGAAGCCGAGCGGCTTGAATTTCTGAGCAACCTTCTCTGCGTAGGCGGCAAAGAGCGCCGGCATATCATCGTTCTCCCATCCTCCCTTCGCCGCGGCCCATTTAGGCAGCGTGAAGTGGTTCAGGTTGATCATCATCTGGACGCCGTTCTTTTTGGCGAACTTCGCCAATTGGAATGAACGATCCAATTCTTGTTCGTCCCAGACTCCTTTCGCAGGTTCGACGCGGCCCCATTCGATCGAGGTCCTGATGCAATGAACCCCATATTCCTTAGCCAGGAGTATGTCGGTTTTCGTGAAGCCGACGAAGCCGGGCCGGATGCCTTTCTCGGATGCCCATAAATCCCAATCGGTCTTTCCGTTGCCGCCTTCATTCTGGAATGCCGATGTGGCAACGCCCCAGATGAATCCGTCAGGAAAAGGATGGTTGAGATTATCGTTTTTCGGCATCTTGACGCCGAAATTGCGGGCTTCCGCGAGAGCCGGTGGGTCGATCTTGGGGTTCGGAAAGTGGACCTTTGTGAGATCCGTCGATTTCGCGGACACCAATAATAACAATGAGCACAAGACGGCTATGAGCTTTTTCAAAGGGCACCTCCCAAAACTAACCTCACATTAGAACCTATCTCAAAAATATGCCAGTCCGCGCGAGCAAATCACTTGAACCGCTCCACTTTTACGCCAAGCAGACGGATCGCTTTATGTAACGGATTCTCGCGCCGATCCATGAACGGCATGAAAAGTCGCAAGGCCTGAAATTGGATCGTCTTCTGCGCCGTCGTATCGGATGCCGCAACAGGTTCTTTAAGCGTCACGCTCCGCGTTTTCGTCGTGAAGTCGGAGAAGCGTACGGTAATACCGATACTGCGGAATGCTTTGAAGGGCGCGCCGGCGGCGATCTCCCGCCGCAGGCGCTTGTGCACATCCGCCGCAAGCGCGGCGAGCGCAGCCTCAAGCAATTTCCGGTCTTTCAACTTTCCATTCACAGGAATGTCCTCGTCGAACGTGGTCTGCTCGCCGATGGATTTCTGCACCGAGTCGAGAACGATCGGCGCATCGCTCCGCCCGCGCAATTTCTCATAGAGTTCCGCGCCCCACTTCCCCATCATCGTTGTCAGCTCCGCCTTGGTCAGCCGCTTCGCGTCACGCACGGTACGCATCCCCTTCTCTAAAAATCGCTCTTCCGCTTTCGGACCGACGCCGGGGATCGTGCGAATGCTCAATGGTTCGAGAAATTTTTCGGCGGCCGCCTCGGAGACCACGGTCAACCCGTCGGGCTTTTGTCGATCGCTCGCAATCTTCGCGATAAGCTTGTTCGGCCCGATGCCGATCGTTGCCGTGAGCCGCTCTTTTTCTTTTATTTCCTTCTTTATCTCGCGCGCAATGCGTTCGGCTTTTTCATATGAACCGGCGAAGGACAGTTCGAACGATGCTTCGTCCACGCTCGATTGTTCCACAAGGATGACGCCATCCGCGTCCGGCGGCACATGCGCCCGGACGATCTCCATGATGCGTTCCGACACCTCGCCGTATTTACGCATGTTCACCTCAAGGAACACCGCTGGCGGCAATCCTTTCTTTCGTGCCGCTTCGGAATATCGCCACGCGGTCGAGATCGGCAGGGCAGAGCGGATACCGTATGCCCGTGCCGCATAGTTCGCGGTGGAAACCACGCCACGGCCCTTCCCGCCCTCAGGATCCGAACCGACCACGATCGGCCGCCCCGCAAAGCGTGCATTGTCGCGTTCCTCTATCGACGCAAAAAAGGCGTCCATGTCGAGATGTGCGATGATGCGCATGAAGACATGATACACCCGGAACCTGTCCGAAAAAATCTGTCATTTCAAAAACGTGTTACCGGAAAAATATCTCGACTATCTCCGACCGGGTTCCCACGCGGAGCGGCGGACCCCACGTCCCCACGCCGCTCGAGGTATACACTTGCAGCGCGCCAAGCGGGCGCAACCCATAGTCGAATCCCTTGAAGATCAAATGCGTGAGAAACGTGAATGGAAAAATCTGCGCACGATGCGTATGTCCTGACAGTTGCAGCGTGATCCCGTATTTCAGCGCGATATCCAGATCGGACGGCACATGCTTCAGAAGGATGCTCGGTGATTTCCGGTCGATATGCAGATTTTGCAAAACATCATCGAACGCCGCTTTCTTGGTCGTGCGCGCATAGTCGACGCCGATAAGCTGAAGATCGTCGATCATGACCTTTTCGTCCATGAGCGCCGTAATCCCTATTCCGCGGATGGCCGACAGATATTTTGAACTGTCGGAAAATTCCTCGTGATTTCCGGTCACGAAATAGATGCCGAGCGGGATCTTGAGTTCCGCAAGCGGCTCGATCACGCTCTCGGCATCCACGGCCACGCCGTCATAGAGATCGCCGCCGATAAAAACAATGTCGGGTTTCAATTCCTGTATTTTCGCGACGATACGCTTTGCGAACGAAGCGCCGCGCACCTGCCCGAGGTGCAGATCGCTCATGAAGACCGCTTTGCGCGATCTCCATTTCTCCGGCAAGTTCGGTACCGCGACACTGATGGAAGTTATCTGTATCCGGTTGGCATTTACGATGCCGTAGAGGCCCAGAACAAGGGCAATGAACATGAGCGTTTCCCCTATCCACGACATGGTTTGTTGCGGTGCCGGGTAAAGCGCGAAAACCGCACCATACACGCACGCCCCGATGAGCAGATAGACAAAGAAGCCGAGCCACGCGGCGGAAACCCTATAGAGCATCCTTGTTCCGACATTATTGATTTTCTGTGAAAGCAGGGATGCCACGACGAAGCTGATCCATAAAATACCGATGACGATCTGAAATGCCAGTAGGTTCCCGCCGATGGCTGGAAAGACGGATAGGAAGAATAGATATACCGCCAGATGCCCTAAGAACAAGATCGCGAGTATCGCTATGGCCGCAGCCAAAAATAGTACGACCATGCGCCTAGAGATAAAACGCTAAAAGGGCGACGACGGCACCGAGCACGATAGAATAACCGAAGATCCGCAACGCCTTTTGCCTGTCCATTTTTCTGAACTCTTGCTGCTGAACCGTTTCCGTTTTCCCGACCTCCGTCCCAAAATTGAACAATCCCTTCATGCCGAATCCGGCGCAAAAATGAGCATATGCCTGAATGAACCCCGTCGCCGACATCGCCGCAGGAATAAAAAGGAACAAGCGCCATGGCGCTGCTATGCGGAAAAATATGAATGCCGCCCAAAGGAGCACCGTTACGACAAGCCCGATCCAACCAATGCGCTTGCGGGCACCGATCTCCGCCGGACCGATATTGCAGACCCCGGGAACATATGTTTGAGGATCCATAAATATGTAATGAGATAAATTTTTATGCGCGGCGATCGAACCGCGTCTTTCACGTCTGAACTAATATCATAACATTTATCGGGAAAGTTCCCCTGCGGCAACTTATCCCCAGCTGAATCCTCTGCCGAAATGCCCCCATGCCGCCGTGTCCACCCAGCGAACCTTATCGAGTGCGAGCGCGGCATAGATCCCTCGCGGCGTGAGATCGTAGCCATTGATCGTGATCTCTTCGCCATCCACTTCGGCCACCGCCATGACAGGCAAGGGCTTCCCAATAGCATAGGCAAGTTTCACGCGCACCGTCTGGGCTTCCGGATATTTTGCGAGGTGATCCACGGCGATGCGGCGCGCCATATAAGCTCCGGAACGATCCACTTTCGTGTAGTCCTTGCCGGAGAACGATCCACCGCCGACGCCCGTTTCCGGTCCGTAATTGTCAATGACTATTTTGCGCCCTGAAAGCCCTGAGTCGGCGTCGAAACCACCCCGCGTCCACTCCCCGGCAGGATTTATAAGATATTCTTCGGACACGATGAGCGAACGGACCAATTTTTCGAGGTCCGGCGTTTTTGAGTTCTGGAAACTTGCCACGACGGTGCGTACCTTGCCGTCCTCGATCGTCACCTGCGTCTTTCCATCGAACGGATATTTTTTGAAGATATCCCAACACAATTTCCGCGCCAGCTCATATTCGAGCGGCATAAAATTCTCCGCATCCCGCGTTGCGTAGCCGATCATGATGCCCTGATCCCCTGCGCCGCCAGCATCAACGCCCTGTGCGATCTCAGAACTTTGCTTCGTAAGGTACTGGTGTACCACAAGATCTTTGCCTGCAATATTTTTAACGATATTCTCGATGTCCACTTCTGCATTACTCGTCACTTCGCCTGATACCGACACATGGCCATGCCCGCCCATCACTTCCACCGCCACACGGCTCGCGGGATCGCCTGCGAGATATGCATCAAGGATCGTGTCCGCGATGATATCGCACATCTTATCCGGATGCTTTGGTGAAACGAATTCCGCTGTTCGTATAGTTTTATTCATAAAGTTTTTAGCGTCATCCCGTTACAAAACGGGATCTAGGTTTATTTTCTCCTCCCCTGTCGTCCTCCCCTCGACTGCTTTCTCATGATTTACCGCCTCTTCCGTCGTCCTCGCGAAGGCGAGGATCCATGCTTCCAGTCTTCCTTCGGCAACCGAATAAAAAAACGCTCATCGAAAAGAAGAGCGTTTCGACCTTTATCTCTCCCTTGCGGGCTGGATGTGGCACTTTGCTTTGAGCAAGTTGCCGAGCGGATCATTGAGCCAGAACTCTCCCCGCTACTCTCGATAATTATTCAGTTGTAATTTTAGTATAACACAAAGATGAAACTCATGACATCGATCCTAATCGAGGGACAATTCCCCGTCAGTCTCTTTCGATTTTTATGCTAGCTTCTTTTCTTTCAGGTATCGGATCGCAATATCTTTATTCCTTCAAAAAATCCAAATACTTTTTAAGCCGCGCTTCCTCTTTTAATGCGTCAACTTTTTCAATTGCGGCAATATTTTTTTTGTTGCTTCTTCACCGGCCAAGATAAAATCTTTGCCATCCAAAAAGAAACTTTGTCTCAGGGTTGCGCCTCTCACATGAGGATTAATAACGATATCTGCATCTCTCACATTCCAATACGCAAGGTGATGGCGCAAGAGAGCGATTGAATTGTCGGCGATTTTATAAAAACCGTAGGTGCTGTTTTCATTATCGCCGTTCGTAAAATAATCGGCGTCTAAATTGACCGCGATAACCAGGTCGGCTCCCATCTTTTTCACGACATTAACCGGAACCGGCAGCGACAATCCGCCGTCGGCCAATAATTTACCTTTTAATTCTACTGGCTTGAAAACCAAGGGTAACGAAATACTCGCCCGAATTGCTGATGTAACCTCGCCTTCATCTAGAACAACCACGTCGCCGTTTTTTAAATTCGTCGCTACCACCGAAAGAGGGATTTTCAGTTCCTCAAAGTGTGTTTTGCCGATGTAATTCTCAATAAAGTTCTTTGCTTTATCGCCACCGAGCAATCCCTGCCGGAAGGAAGGGTCTAAAACGGAGAGAATTACTTTCCAATCAGTACCGAGCGCTATTTTTTCCACTTGCTTAATATCTTTTGTGGCGGCATAAAATCCACCGATCATAGCACCGATACTTGAACCGGCGATAAAATCGATCGGGATATTGTTCTCTTCCAAAACCTTGATTACGCCGATGTGCGCCAGTCCTCTTGGACCACCACTACCTAGCGCCAGACCGATCTTTGGCTGCTCTTGTTTTGTCATAGTTCTAATCTGTCCTGATTATTCCTTTTTTTGCGATTGCGACAAATCGGTTTGCCGTTCTCCCCATCTCGTCTCTAATATATTTTATGTTGCTATAGTTGGACGAGTATCCGACCAGTTCCATAAAGCCAACTCCGCTTACTTTTTTCCCATTAAAACGACCATCCGCACGAAGTGGCCCTTCCCAATAATTGATTGAGCCGAAGAGCATTTCCTGATCGTCGATTCTTGTTGTTAAATCCAGTTGAATATTTTTTGCGGGTATTTTAATTTTCCACGACAACGGATATACCGCTTTGCTTTTCGGACTTGTCCAAGATTCCCCAAAAGAAATCATTTCGATTTCTTTAAAGTGTTCCTGGGTGCCGTTTGGATAAGAAATATCCGCAAAATAAGTTTTTGTCTTACCATCGTCGTATCTACAACAAACTATTTCCGTACGATCATTCAATTGCACCGAAAACCAATCCCATTTGTCCCTCGAATAGCTTGCATTCGCCCACTGATGATCCATCCATGACTTGCCAGTAACATCCACCCATCTGTTTTTTATTCTTATCCTTCCCTCTGTTTTTAGGTTGGTTAAGGAATAGTAATAGGTCGTCTTGGAGCGAAGATCAAGGAATCCATTGCCGCCCTCAAGTAAGGGTTCTTTGGTTGAGATCAATGCCAAATCGATATCCTCGTTTTTTATGTGATATGTCGAGCCATCGGTCTTTTCGATAACGCAGTTGATATAACCATTTTTGATCTCCGGGTTAAGATAATTTATAAAAAGTAGGGGCTTGGAAAAGCTATCGTCGGAGATGACGGAAAAGGGAGTGATCTTATGATAAAAGCTCTTATGCGTTATATCGGAAACGAGGGAATGCGAAAAATATGATGTTTTGAGCGGCACCCTGCTTAAAAACGGTATTTTTACTTTCTTGACGTCCACCTTAAACAGGCACTTCATAAAAGAATATTCATTGCCAAGGATATCTTTTAAGTGGCCGTTGAAATACCACCACTCAACCGTATAATCATGGGCTGATTCGTCCTCGGGAAATTTTATTGGTTTGTAGCTATGCATGAATCGTCTTTTACTTATGGTTAACATTCTGATTAAAATTGCCGAACTTATAATTAAAAATATCTGAATAAACCGGCCCTAAGAAAAAGAGGTGAGCCTCGCAGGCCACGTACTTTATGCAAATGATAAAGCGGCCGTCTTTATCCAATCTTCGGACAGATACGGGGATGCGAATGTCTCTCAATAGGCCGAACTCACAAACCCCGCTTAGTCTGAATACGTAATCATGGTCTTCAGCCAGCTTTATTTTTTCATCAAATCCACCGACTGATTCGTGAACTTCTTTCTTGCAGAAGATGCAGAAACCGGGCGCATGAGGGAAAAACCCTTTCGTTGCCCGAATGTAGACATTAACCGTTCCGTGCAAGAATTTATCAATTCGCCTGTCACTGAGGGGATCAACTAAACATGTGGCGACAGAAAAATCATGTTCTTGTATTTCCGCCATAGTTATTTCCAGAAAATCACGCGGCAGGATTACATCGGCATCCAAAAAGAGCAGCCATTCACCCTTGGCGACTTTCGCGCCGTTATTGCGGCCATGAGCCGGCGATCCACCCCTGACCACCGTTGCGCCGGATTTCAAAGCAATTGAACGCGTGGCATCAGTTGAATTGTTGTCGGACACAATAACTTCAAAATCATTGAATGTCTGCTCTTTAAGGGACGTCAAAAGACAGGGCAGAAATCTTTCTTCGTTAAAAGTCGGGATAATAACACTGAGCATGTAAGTTTTACCCAAATAGTCAGGCGATGGGTCAATTTTGCCTTTGTACTAAAGGCCGAACTCAATGATTTCAACGGAATCTCCGACTACCTTTTCTCCCAATATTTCAAGGTCAACGTGGAGATCTGCCAAAAGACGCCGGTAGACTCTGTTCGGGTTTCCCTTTTCGGTTTGTTCTTTCAGCGACCCTAAAGGATAGGATATAAGCACTTTTTTCTTTTTGTACGTCATCGTGCCCTTGATGGTGAGCATATCAAACAACACTTGTATTTTCTTTTGGCATGGGAACATGGTGACCGGATCGATTTCAAAGTCGCTCGGCACGACATAATAGTTGCAATGTGGTTCAAACTCTATGACCTCTTTGCCCTTCAGACACCACAAAAAACTGAAATGCTGGTAGCCCAGCTCGGCGCACGTCATATCCCACCACATGAGCGTATAATCCTTTATTTTAATGCTGCTCCAATGCCACTGGGTAGCTGGAAAGCGAGACTGAGGGGTATTCTGCCACTGGTGATCGTGATATCCCTCTCCCTTGACGGAAATTTCTTTGCCTTCCACGATCATTTTTCCGCTCACCAGACTTCTCGGGTGAACAGCATATCCCAGATAAACCGGGGTGGCGGGAGGTTGCATCCGGCCGACAAAGACTCCGTCCGGCGGCATAAAAACGCTTTGCGTAACTTCTTCAAATGCCAGATCGCACGCAAAGCCCTCTTCTTCAACGTGCATCTCATAGTTCGGCCATTTTCCATGAATACGGCTCTTGCCGAAGGAGATATCATGCACTTCCGGCACATAACGAAGATCTTCGGGAGCATGGAGGAAATGCTTTACAGTCACAGCTCCGTCCGGACTTTGTAATTCCAGCCAAACATCGGGTATCCAGTTCATGATCATAAAATTGATCTGAACGGTCCAGCCATTGTCAAAGACGGCTTGATGGAACCACCATTGCCCCGTTACCGGTTCGCCGTACATCGGCATGAGGGCGAAATGTTTTTCTTCTGGCGTATAGAACTCTGCTTTTTTCTGTATGATGCTTATTTCCTTATTAGTTGTTTTTTTTATTGCGTCTGCCATATTTTTTAAATTGATTATTTTTTCTGTTCTGCTCGACCTTTAAAACAAAACGGCTATGATCTGATTCGCAACTTTCGCCGAATTTGCTTTTTTGCCGATGAACGAATATTCCAAAATCAAGCCATCCATCATACTCATAAGCATTGACGTCAGCAGCCGGCTATTTACTTTTTTCACCCATTTTTTATCTGTCACCACTTCTTCGACGATCGGCCGAATGCGATGCGCAAGCCGCTCTTTCAAATGGACTATGTCCTTAGTTATTTGCGCGTCGGCAGGCGGCAACTTCAGCAGAAAAGCTTTAATAAGATTCTTTTCTCCGAAACCAAAATTGAGATAATTTTTAATCAACTTATGCAGTTTTTTATCAATAGTCGTCTCTCGTAACGCTTGGGCAATGGTAAGATCCAAATCATAAAAAACATCATCAAGCACTTTTTCATAGACCTCCGCTTTTCCGGTGAAATGATAATAGAGCGCCGCCTTGGTAATATTCAATTTTTTGGCGATATCGCTCATCGAAACTCCCAAATAGCTGTATTCGGAGAAAAGCTGGCGGGCCGTATCAATGATATATTGCTTGGTATCTTGAATGGCATCCTCGGGTTGTTTTAAGGTTACTTCCATATTTTGGTTTTACTTACCGTTCGGTAAGTTATCTCTAGTGTACCAAACGGGACAAATATCTGTCAATTGTGAATATTTGGGTAGGGCTAACCCTTAATTTGATTGAACTTTTTTGATCATCCCGCACCAGTGGCTTCTCCGCCTATATTTTCACTCCTTAACCCCTCCTCGTAGAATATTTTCATGAGCTTTGTTTTACTCCCTTTGGCGTTTCAACTTCGTCTAAACAAAAAAACGGCGCATCCGAGGAGTGAACCTCAAAAATGCGCCGCGAAGACCAGTGGGCTAAGGGAGAAAAGGAAGATTAATCCCCCTTCCCGAAGTCCTAAGGACTGGTACGAAACTACTTACGAAGAGTGAATACAAAGCGGTAGGTGGGATTCTGCACGCTACCGGGGCCAACCCAATATGTGCCGAGACGACGCCCAACCTCATCGTGTCCGACGCGGAAGACGTTTATGTCGCCGCCCGAATCAGCGATAGCTTTCATTGCGATACGGAGCCATTCGCCTTTCGGTTGATCGAGATACTGCCGCCGGAGCTGCGGCCCCACTTCTGCAGGACAGAGCGAGAGGCCAAGTTCGATTGCCCGAGCATAGATATCCACGTCATTGAGCAGTGCCACCTTGGTGAAACCGAGGTCTGCAACCGAAACATTCACAAGGTCAAGCGTTGTTTCCTCCGTTGCCAGAGTGAATGCAGGCTTGCCTATGATGTCCGACGCCCGATCGATCATCTGCAGGCCGTTCTCCACGATTGCCTGCTTGAGCGCCGCTGCGTCCTTGTGCGTGCCGAGTTTGATAGTTTTCCAGACTTGAAAGGCTCGCACGTTCACCATCACGCGGCCGCCGTTTTTGAGGAAGGCCCCGAACTGCTCGCCCGCGCCCTTGGGGTTGCGGATGACGAGCTCTTGAAGCTGCGCCTGCTCGAAGTCAATCTCTTCCCATTTTGTGTTAATGGCGAGCGTCGCCATGACTTGATGGGATTGGTCAACAGTGATTCGTCCCATGACATTATCTCCTTTTTCTGCCAGAGAACCACTTTGTTCGTGCCGTGGTCATAGCCATAAAGCACCGACATTTCCAGTGTCTTATGGCTACAACCACGTTTTCATGTGGGAAAGAACTATGGTTAAGTTATACTTGCTATGTATATATCAGTCAAGAGGTAAAGAAAGGTTTCAAGAGAGAAACTGCAGTTTTTTAATCTTAATAAAAGATGCTGCGCAGCGTCTTTTTAAAGAGCGTGACACCCTTAGGATTTATAAAGGCTTTGCTTGAGAACATCAGAATCTGCCCGGAGGAGATGGCCTACAAATACCGGATCACCGCTCGAACAAAATGTCCGATGCCCCTTGCCAACATCGGATACCCTTATTCCGCGGTTCCAATATTAAACTTTTATCTTTGCGTACTTGCCGATCTTGATTGCCGCGACGATACCGATGATGCCGATGACCACAAGTATAAAACTGACAAATGCATTCAACAGAAGTGGATATATGAAGATCAAAATTCCGAAAATGATCGCAAGGATCCCCTGAAGCGCCAGCGTCCATGCCATACTGCGGATCGATTTCAAAACAATGTCCATTTGTTCCATATTTAAAAATTTATTTATACTATTTTATCGGCCTTTTACCATCAATCGCTCCTTTGACGTCCAAAGATGCGGAGCAGGTCCAGAAACAGATTGATGAAGTCGAGATACAGCGTGAGAGCTCCCATGATCGACAATGATCGTCCGTCGGCATCCGATTCAATGCCACCGTACAGCCGTTTCATCTTTTGCGTATCATATGCCGTGAGTGCTGTAAAGATGATGATGCCCGCCCAGGAGGTTATCCAATCCAGCGTCTGGCTGGCAAAAAAAACATCAATAAGGGAAACCACGATCAATCCAATGAGTGCCATACCCATAAAGTGACCGAGGCCGGTCAGATCCTTCTTGGTGATAGAGCCATAGAGGCTTACCACGCCGAACATCACTGCCGTTCCCGCAAAGGCGAGAACGATGGAAGCGCCGGTATATGCGAGGAAGATGGAAGCGAACGTTGCACCGTTCAGAACGGAATAAAGCAAAAATAGACATGTTGCCGCGGAGGGCGACATATTCTTCACGCGGGAGGCAAGTACGAATACCAATATCAGCTCGACGACCATTAAACCGTAGAAGACGAACGAATTGCCAATGACGATCTGCGCCAAGCTTTGGCTGGTCGATACTGCGAAGGCCGTTATGGCGGTAAGAAGAAGACCAAGGAACATCCAAGCATAGACCCCGCGCAAAAATGTACCGAAACTATTTTCTGTGTTCATTACGTTGATTCTAACATTACGTTATTTTTATCAAATGCAATCCTCATCGTTTTCTGTCGTATCCTCTTCCGCACATTGATCACTCGTGCATTGTTTTGAACGAGTCAAAAAGAACCTTGATGTCATACTGCCCTTTATAGATCGGCGTCGGATTTTTATCGAGATGAAGGAGGGAATACACCGCGGTCTGTGCGGTGCGCACGGAATATTCTACCGTGAATACGCAATCATCCGGTACTTCGGCATATTGTCCGATGAACGCGAGATTTTCCGAATTCTTCGGCACGACGAGCGGCCGATCGCCTTTCGCACGCACCAGGAACTGGCTCGTGATATACGGCATCATGCATGGGATGATAATCGCCGATTTTACGATCTCAGGGATATCCCTGTCGAAATTCAGATGATGGCAAAGCTCGATGAGAAACTCTTCGCCGGTACAATCCGACATTTTTTTCTTCACATAATTTCCTATTTTGTCGGGAAAGAGGCCGTAAGCCCAACCTACGAATATTCCCTTGGGTTGATGATTGAAATGCGGCTGATGCGCAAGAACAATCGACATGAGCCAGTTGGAATCCGTGAAGGTGACCAATCCTCCTGTTCCCGCTTCGTTGCTCGTAAACTTCTCCATCAGATCGAAGAAAAGAGGGCTTTTGAATGTGAGCGAGAACGATTCCCACTTCGATTCGGCAATGTGCGTATCAAATACTTCGGGGCGCCCAAACTCCGAACTTTCCTTCGCAATGCTTTCCCACAACTTCCACGCGCCATCAGTCTTCTTCTCTTGAAGAACCGGCGCCGAGATCATGCTTCCGTACGTCGAATCGGCCGTCATTGAACCGTTCGTGACGAATACGAAGTCGTTTCTACCGAGCGTCACTTTTTCCTGTTTTCCGTCACGAAGATAATGAATACCTATTACCCGCTTGCCCGTTTTTCTCGATTTGAAATCGAGGCCCGCAACCCGCGAACCCATTTCAAACACGACACCCTTCTTCTTGAGCCACGCAACGAGCGGTAAAACGATCGATTCATATTGATTCTTCGGCGTACGCCAGATGCCGGTAAGATGTCGTAGGCCGTCACCCGGGAAAAGATGGATAAAGCGGAGAAGGTATCGCCGAAATTCCACTAGACTGTGCCACGGCTCAAAAGCGAACGTTGTACAGTAGAAAAACCAGAAATTCGTTTTAAAGAACGCAGGTTTGAACCATTCATTGATGCGCTCAGTACCGAGCGCATCTTCTTGAGTCGCGATCAATTTGATAAAATCGACCCGATCCTCCTCGCTGAAGCCAAGGGATTTCATGTCGAGTTTCTTTCCGTCACGCACCAAGCGGGCCTCCGCATAGGTTTTTATTTTCTTGTTGAAAATAGTGATTTCGTCCGTCACGCTTTTCCCCGGATCATCGAGCGACGGAATGAACGACAAAAGGTCATACGTGCAGCCATAATGCTCTTCCAACATCCGCCCGCCGCGCATGACATATCCCTTCTCGGGTGAATTCTGCGCATCAAGCGCACCACCTTGCTTGTCCGATTCCTCGAAAATATGGATATTCTTTCCGGACATGTGCCCGTCGCGGATCAGATATGCCGCACTTGCGAGCGATGCAATGCCGCCCCCCACAAGCCACGCTTTCTTTTCATTGCCCTTTTTGCTAGATACTATTTTTTTCATAATTAATATTGTATTTATACTTCAACCTTGCTCTCAGTATAGTAAAATATTGCAACCGATGCAAAATTGCATTCTGTGCATAAAGTAGATATAGTAACAAGCATGAAATCATCGGATGTTTCTCCCCGCCAGAACAAGAAGATCCGCACCCGCAGAGCGATCATTGAGAGTGCCTATGCCCTATTTAAGAAAAACGGCTACGCAAAAGCAACGGTCGCCGAAATCGCCAAAGCCGCGAATATCGCGCCACGCACCTTTTTTTCCTATTTCTCATCAAAAGAAGATGTTCTGTTCGTTGAAATATCGGACATTGATCGGGACCTTGAGGCATCGCTTCGGAATCGGAAATCTTCCGATACCGCGCTTGATGTCCTGCACGCGTGGATCATTGCGCAAGTGCAGCAATTCACCAGGCAGGATGCATATATCCATCAGTTGCGGCGCAAGATCATCATATCCCAAGTATCCCTGCAGGCACGGGAGAAGTTCTATTTCAGTCAGATCGAAGCACTTCTTAAACGCGAGATCGCCCGGGATCTGGGAGTTAAAGAAAATAATCTCATTCCCGCAATAACGGCTTCGGCGTCGCGCGCGGCTCTCGAGATAGCCTACGATTACGCGCGAAAAAATCCGATCAATAAGAAAACCGCCAATGAACTCATTGCCATAGCCGATCAAAGCATGCTTTTCCTGCGGGGCGGCATTGCGGCGATCAAAACAGATCATTGATAGCGCCCGGGACTTGTCTCGATGAGCTTCTTGATCTCCGCCATTTTCCCGAAATCAGATTTCACCTCAAGGATCCTGACTTTCAATGCCTGATCGTCGAATTCCCTATGCGAAACTGCCGCTACGAACTCCGGGCCGTAGGGCTGATCCTATTCCAAAATAGATTAGTGCGTGCGTTTTTTCCTCACTTTTCCAGTGTTATCGTCTTGTTCTTAAAGATGAATTTTTTTGACGCAAGACATGAATTCCCGTTTTTCAATGGTATTCCTTCTCGCAAGAGGTATTGCGAATTCTGTCTGTTGAAATCAAAAATCCCCGATTTCTCGGGGATTTTTGTTGGCAATTGGTAAGCCGGATTCTGTCTACGTAGTTCGCTTGCGCGATATACGGAGGCGATCATTTATCTTGACCCTTGATTGCTCGCGGGTTCATGCAGCACTTCCCACTACGCTCCTTGCGGAGCTTCGCGGGACACGGCCTTGCGCTCGATAAGGATTTTGCCGTTTCACTTCTGCCTTTTTGTCCCTATAGCAGAATTATACCTTCAACGTTGGGATGGGGTACTCCCTCGGCTTTCGCCTCGGGACGTCACTGCTCGCACCTCTGTTCTTATGAATGGCGGCTGTTAGCCGCTACCTTTTTATCCCGGCTTGCGCAGGGAGAGCGTCCGGACTTTCCTCCCCTCTCGCCCGAAGGCGGGAAGAGTAATCGCCTGAATTGCCAAAATCTATTATACTATAAACGTTATCCCGTGGCAATGACTCTGGGTTCACATTTTCCACAACCCGCTTCAGATCGAGAAATATAAGTTATGTAAATTTAAAATATGAACATCCAAGAAAAACCAAAGATCATCGCGATCGTCGGTCCGACGGCAAGCGGCAAGACGACATTGTCGATCTCGCTCGCAAAAAAATATCACGGCGAGATCGTCTCCGCCGATTCCCGCCAGATCTATCGCGGTATGGACATCGGAACCGCGAAGTCGCCGATTGCCGAGCGCGAGAACATCCCCCATCATCTTCTTGATATTAAAGATCCAAACGATGAATACACCGCCGCGGACTACAAGCACGACGCCATTGCGGCAATAGAGGATGTTCTTAAAAACAAAAGATTACCGGTCCTCGTTGGCGGTACGGGACTTTATATCGACGCCGTCCTGGATAATCTCGAAATTCCGAAGATCAAAGCTGATCCCGAACTGCGCGCAACGATCGAAAAGGATATCGCAGAAAATGGACTCGTGGCGGTCTTTAAAAAACTCGTAGATCTTGATCCCGATGCGGCTTATGTCGTCGATCCGAAAAATCCGCGGCGCATCGTTCGCGCGCTCGAGGTCGCGATCCTGACGGGCGAACCGTTCACGGCGCAGCGGAAAAAGAACGAACCGTTGTTCTCCGCCCTAAAGATCGGCATTGATCTTCCGTCTGAGATCCTCCACGAGCGGATCGATCGTCGCATCGATCTCATGCTTCAGGATGGTATCGTCACCGAAGTTGAAAATCTCATAAAGAGATACGGCAAGACCTGCGCGGCGTTCGACGCCATCGGCTATCGCGAGATCGTGGATTATCTCGACGGCAAGATATCGCTTGAACAAGCGACCGACATCATAAAACATAACACGTGGCACTATGCCAAACGCCAGATGACCTGGTTCAGGAAAGATAAAAATATCCGCTGGATCGCGAAACCGGAAGAGGCGGGAAAGATGGTTGAAGAATTCCTTATCAATAACTGATTATCAACAGTCATTCTGAGCTTGCGAAGAATCCTTTTTTCGTCAACGTGGGGATTCCTCGCGAAGCTCGGAACGACAAAACAAACGCTCGAAAGCGCGGATGATCCGCCTCCGCGGATCATGGCAGAAAATTGAACTATAAAAATGCGGCGCCCTCCAAGGAGAGCGCCGACAAGGAACTGTAAACTGCGAGTTAGGCCAAGACCCGTTCTGCGCGCCGCACCCTGATCCGCAGAATTGCGGCAAGGATCGCGGAAGCGATGAAAAAGCCTGCCGTGCCGATCATATCGGCGAGAAAACCGTTCCGCCAGAAAGGCAGACCGGCAATGAGAGACTCCGCAAAACCCGCGGCGCTCTTCGGATACATGTTGCCGAACATCCAGACGGCCCCGTTCGTGAGAACGAAGAACATCGATGAGCCGATGCAAACGCCGGCAAATGGTGCACCGATACGCCTCAGCCAATTGCGAGAACCGAGACTCGGCGCAACGCGGCGACCGATAAGGACATAGAGCAGCGTGCACGCATAGACGACCGCCATGATCTGCCATGCGTAGAAGCCGAATAGCGCATCGCCCAGGAGCATGACTCCCAGGGTCACGAGTGGCGCAACGCGGCGACCGAGATAGGCGCCCGCCCAGAGCGCGAACGCTCCGACGAGAGCGAAGTTTGGTGGGTGCGGTTCGCAACGAACCACAAGAACAATCAGGGCAAAGAGTACTGCCCCGACGAGAAGCCAGATTTTTCTCTGCATTTTTTGGGGTCTCCTTGCCCCCGGGAACTTCTTGTATTGTATGGCTTGAAGTTTTCGTTGTAAACCAAATTAATGTCCGATGCCCGCTTAAAAGCGGACATCGGACATGTGCTTCTTTTCTGGGTTGCTCTCGCCCCTCGACGGACCCGGGATGAACTCCGGCGAGGGTCCATGCTCCTTCTGTTCTTTTTCAAAGCATGGATTCCCGCCTACGCGGGAATGACAAAAAAATGACTAAACAAAAACCGCCCTTTCGGGCGGCTTTTGTTTGGAATGACGGAGACTATACCATCTTGATCTCGACTTCAACTCCGGCGGGCAAGTTCAGGTTCGAAAGGGATTCCACGATGCGCGGATTGGGATTCAATATCTCAACCAAGCGCTTATGGATCCGGAGCTCGAACTGCTCGCGGGAATCTTTGTCGATGAAGGTCGAACGATTCACCGTGTAACGCTTTATCTCGGTTGGCAAAGGAATCGGGCCGACCACCTCGGCGTCGTTCCGTTCAGCCGCTTCAATAATGCGCCGCGCGGAAGTATCGATCAATTTATAATCGTACGATTTGATCCGCAATCTGACTTTTTGGGGAAGACCCGATTCTTTTTTTGCCATGATAAATTGTTTTAAGGTCGCAGTGTCGCATGGTGCAATGCAGCTCGTTTGAGCGCACCGCACCATGCAAACATCACAACTTATTTAATGATCTTCGAGACCGAACCGGCACCGACCGTCTTGCCGCCCTCGCGGATGGCGAAACGCTGCTTCTCTTCAAGTGCGACCGGGGTGATCAGTTTGACCGAAAGGCTCACCGTATCGCCCGGCATCACCATTTCCATACCTTCAGGAAGCGTCACTTCGCCCGTCACGTCCGTGGTGCGGATGTAGAACTGCGGCTTGTAACCCTTGAAGAACGGCGAATGGCGACCGCCTTCTTCTTTCGAAAGCACGTAGACCTGCGCTTCGAATTCGGAATGCGGGGTCACGCTGCCCGGCTTTGCGAGCACCTGACCGCGCTCCACATCCTCTTTCTTGAGACCGCGGAGCAGGACGCCGACGTTATCGCCAGCCTGGCCTTCATCGAGCGTCTTCTGGAACATTTCAATGCCGGTGACGACCGTCTTCGCCGTCGGGCGGAGACCGACCAATTCGATTTCATCGTTCACCTTTACTCTGCCACGTTCGATACGACCCGTCACCACGGTGCCGCGACCTTCAATTGAGAAGATATCTTCGATCGGCATAAGGAACGGTTTATCGAGAGCGCGCTCAGGGGTCGGGATGTATTCATCGACCGCTTTGATGAGGTCGAGAATAGGCTTCGCGGCCGGATCGTCAAGCGACGTAGCGGCGAGCGCCTTCAATGCGGAACCGCGGATGACCGGCGCATTATCGCCATCGAACTCATATTTCTTCAAAAGCTCGCGGACTTCGGACTCAACGAGGTCAATGAGTTCCGGATCGTCCACCATATCGCACTTGTTCAAGAACACCACGATCTTCGGAACACCGACCTGGTGCGCCAAGAGAATGTGCTCACGCGTCTGCGGCATCGGACCATCCGTTGCGGCGACGACCAAGATCGCACCGTCCATCTGGGCGGCACCCGTGATCATGTTCTTGATGTAATCAGCGTGTCCCGGAGCGTCCACGTGCGCATAATGGCGCGTGTCCGACTCGTACTCGGAATGATGCAACGCAATGGTGATACCGCGCGCTTTTTCTTCCGGAGCATTATCGATCTGATCGACTCCTTCCTCTTTCTTCGCCAAACCTTTCATATGCAAGATATGCGTGATCGCGGCGGTCAAAGTCGTTTTTCCGTGATCAACATGTCCGATCGTGCCGATGTTCACATGCGGCTTTGTTCGGGTGTATTTTTCTTTTTCTGCCATAGTGATTTAAAATTATTTTATTTTTTACCGGCATCATCCCCTCTTGAAAACAACTCTCCAAAAGCCCGTGAGAGTTGTGGCAACCGTCAACCAATCGACCCGATGTTGCCCGGGGAAGATTTACTAAGAAATTGTAGTCTAAAACGATGCTTTTTGTCAACGGCTCCGGTTTTTCTTTTTGAGCAACCCGCTCCAGCTCGCGGAATGCAGTTCGCTCATACGCTTGGGTGGGGCAAGAAAAAACCTCTGTCGTTCCCGCAAAGGCGGGAATCCATGTTGTCTTCTTTTCTGAGTCCCCGCCGGAGTTTATCCCGAGTCTCTCGAGGGACGGGGACGAAAAAACAGTGGTCCATCCTTCTACTTGAATTCAATAGATACGATCTCGGCTTTTGTGCCGAGCCGGAACGGCAGCATCGCCGTGCCGACACCGCTCGAAATATAAACGAACATCTTTCCTAGTTCATGAAATCCATAATCGAATCCACCGTAAATATAATGCGTAGCGATCGAAAGCGGCCAGAATTGTCCGCGATGCGTATGACCCGAAAGCTGGAGCGAAATGCCGGCACGTTCCGCGACGTCGAGATCCTTCGGAACATGTTTCAGAAGAATGCTCGGCCGCGATGACGAGATATGCATGCCGTCAAGAATCGCCGCGAAGTTCCCCTTCTGAGCAGTATCTTTCCAATCGACACCGACGAGATCGATGCCATCCACATCCACTTTTTCGTTCCGCAGGATCCTGATGCCCGCATCTTGAATGGCGTCGAAGAAAACATTCTGGTCGCGGATATATTCATGATTGCCGCTCACGTAATAAAATCCCCGCGACGGTCGCAGATCCCTGAACGGAGCAAGTAATTTTTCGGCATCGCACTTCGGACCGTCAAAGAGGTCGCCGCAGATCGCAACGAGCGCCGGATCAAGCGTCTGCACCTTTTTCACGATGCGCCGCGCAAAGCCCTGCCTGCGGATGTTGCCGAGATGAACATCAGAAAAAAAGACCAATCGCTTTCCGTGCCACGCATCGGGAACGTTCGGCAGGGACATCGCGACGTGCGTCACGCGGACACGGCAACTGTTCCAGATGCCGTAGAGCGATACGACGATCGCGGCGCCGAAACAGAACATACCGACCGTGAACGGCGTGATCCTCCATACTGCGGATGGCGACAGATTTTCAATGATCACGAAGGCCGCGCATGCGGCGCAGAAAGGCGCAACGAAGGAGAACCAGACCGCCGCGAACTCGTAGTAAATCCGAACGAAGAGATTGTCCGCCTTCGCCGCAAGGAACGACGACGACATGAACGTGAGCGACAAAAGACCCAGCACGACCGCAAGGAAAAGACTGTCAAAACCGAAGATCGACGCAAGCGTCTCATAGATCATGAAATGCAACATGAACAGCATGAACTGAAGCGCCAAAATACTTACAAAAAAGAGGGATATCTTCCCTACGGTGCGATCATCTGCTTTTTTCTTTTTCTTGAGAAAGAAAAAACTCGGCATGAATTTTGATAGATTTTATTTTTGTTTTTTAGAACGGCGACGGCTGACCGGTGAAGATCCCAAAAAGATATCCCATGAACGGCATCAATAAACTGAAACCGAAGATCGCGAACGCCAGAACGAGGATGATGCCATACCGCTCCAGGAAATATGCCACACGGAACGTCGTGCGGCTCGGCGGCAGTGCCGCGAAAAGCACGCGCGATCCGTCGAGCGGCGGGATCGGGATCAGATTGAAGATCGCAAGCGCGATGTTCAGATATACGATGACCGCGAGAAGCGAAATGAAGATATCCGGAGCTGAGAACAGAATACCGACGCGCACCGCAACGCCAAAAACGATTGCAAGAAGAAGATTGGTGCACGGTCCTGCGAGCGCGATCTCCGCACTGCCGCTCCGCGGATTTTTCAGGTTCCGGGGATCATACGGCACCGGTTTTGCGGCAGCAAAAAAGAACGTCCCGCCGCTCGCGACAAAAAGCGCGATCGGCATGATGATGGATCCGAACAGATCGAGATGCACCAAAGGGTTCAAAGTCAGCCGCCCTGCGCGCTTCGCCGTATCATCACCTAATTTTTCCGCCATAAAACCATGCGCGATCTCGTGGAGTATCGCGGAAAACAGCAGGACGATAAATTCGAATACCGTCATTGCAATATTCATGCGGATAATTATAACATAAGAAAGCGGATGTTCTAGTGTTGCCGCGAAAACGACATTGCAACGTTCAAACTTTCTGCCCTCGTAGTCTAACGGATAAAACGCGAGCCTTCGAAGCTCGATTTGGGGGTTCGATTCCCTCCGGGGGCACTCGCATGAAGAAACTGCAGCGACTTTGCTCGCTGCAGTTTTTTCATGCCCTGACATCAAGGAAATCGAACGCCGGAAATGAATTTTTCAGCAGAAAAATTCAGCGAGGCGGCGCCCAGATCAAATGCGAGCGGCGGCGAGCATGTGTCCCGCATGGAAATGCAAAGGGCTGATCCCGACATCGGCTTTTTTCATTCTTGCCGCCAGAGCGATGTTCCGCGATGATCCCCTACTGCAGGCCATGCGTCTGCAGGAAGCGCGCCAAGAAATACTGTATATCCTGGACACCAGGGAAGCGCGCTGCAAGCGCCTTCAGCTCGGCCTCGGTCTGGCTGACATTGGTCGAAATATCCTCCGGCAGCACGAACGGATCAACATGGCTTGTCCCGTATTCTTTTATCAGATGCTCATTCTCCGGCGTCGCACGCACCATGATGACGGCATTATCGTCCCAATAGACCATTCTGAAATTATCATTGGACAACGCCTCAAAAAGAGGAGCATAACCAGAACTGATGGATTGCTTCCAGTAATGCAAAACAAAATAATTAATGCCGTATTCCTGATCGACGATCTGTTTCCAATCGCTCTCGGCGTTCATAACATCCAAATATTCCTGCACGGGCCGGCCCCTGAAAACTTCCGAACGCATATCAATGGCGACCTTCTCTTGGGGCCAAAGTGCCCATATCAGATATCCGCCATCATCATAGGTATTAAAAAGCGGGCCATGGATATTATTTTGCTTGATAAAATCAACCGCTTTCACGGGAAGCGCGGTGTCGCTTACGGGACTCCTCGGCAACGAAATGATCGCAGCGACAAGCGCAAGAAGACCAAGCGCCGCAAACAACCCAAAGAGAATCCCCCAAGATATTTTTTTTGTTCCGCGGTCCAGAATGGATGACGCCGCCACGGCAAGTGGCGCGATCACGACGAACGGCCAAAAGATCGTATAAGCTATGGAAATGAACGGAAGGATGGAGACTCCGCAGAACAAGCCGAGCGTCACCGCATCACGACCCTCCTCTTTGATGCCATAATGCCAGACAAGGAACAACCCCGACAAGATGACTTCCACCAAAAAAGCCTGCGCGATCGGATTGCCGAGCAAGGAAAGGACGGAGTGGTATTCGGTTATATTAAGAACTCTCGCAAGCTCCTGCACGTAAGAAATATAAAAGAAGATCCGGTACGTGTTCGGATTAAGAAAAGCCGCTCCCCATGAGACAAGCGCCGCCACGGAGAGATAATTGGCCCGTCGGGCATCGATACGCGCCTTTCCGAACCAACGGGGAAATTTCATTTGAGCTCTCAGAGCGATCGCGTAAAAAGTGATGACCACCAATCCAAGTAAAAAACTCGCGTGCATGTTCGCCCAAAGCCATATGACCAGGACCGATAATGCCAAATAAAAGACCCGTGGGGCCGTCCGATATTTTTCCAGACAGTAAATGAGGAAGGAAAAAGCAAGCGCTGCCATCGCCGCGGCGCTGGTCGACACGGAATGAATGACGAGCGGGCAAGCTATGATGAAGCCGAAAATAAGCGCGATATAAATATTCGCCTTTTTCTGAAGCGCCGACCTTACGACAAGGAAATAACTGAGCGTAATGCAAAAAGCCGCGAATCCGATCAATCCCCAAAGGCCGAAACCCGCGGTGACCAGATAAAAAATCACTTCCACGAGCCATTCGTGGGTCACCCAAAGAGCTCCTGGCGCGGTATAGGAAAAAATATCCGCCGTGGGCACGCGTCCGCTGCTCAGGATAACTTGACCGGTTTTAATATGGTAAAACGTGTCAGAATCCCATATCTGATGGAAAGAGAGAAGAAAAATAAGCAATAAAAACAGAACAAGGAACGTTTTCCCTCGCCATGTCATTTTGATAGTACCCTGATGCGCCATCATGGAGAATAGACGATTCATACACCGCCCCGCCCATTTGTTTATTATGCCATAAATTAAAAATCAATTTCACCCTCTGTACCTCTAGGGCGAAACCAATGACCCGAAAAAAGAATCGGCTATCGGTTCGCTCGCGAAAAAGAATTAAAAAATTCTACGCGGTGTGCCCCCACCAGGATTTGAACCTGGGACCATCTCCTTCCCGTTGGCAGCGAAGTGAAAACGAAAGAAGGAAAGAATTTCGAGCGGTGTGCCCCCACCAGGATTTGAACCTGGGACCATCTCCTTAAGAGGGAGCTGCTCTACCAACTGAGCTATAGGGGCACGCTGATCGCAATGCATTTTTCCTTCTTTCGTTTTCAATGAGCGAACCAACGGGCGAAATTCTTATTTCGCAGAGGGAGCTGCTCTACCAACTGAGCTATAGGGGCAAAACCAACTCATCCATAATAAAATCTTATTTGAAAAATTTCAACCAAATTCCCTTCTGTCGTCCCCGCGAATGCGGGGATCCAGAATGGTACCAAAGAAAACCTGGATCCCCGCCTACGCGGGAACGACAAGAAATATCCCGTTTCTCTTGACTCATCTTTTGTGCTATACTATGGCCAATCATATGCGGGAAATCTCGCTTGAAACGCCGCTCTATGACATCCTGGGTGCTCGCACTCCCCTCTTAAAGCGATTCGAAAAGATCGGGATAAAGACCGTCCGCGATCTCCTTTGGCATTTTCCCTCGCGCTACGAAGATTTCTCGGAGATCTGCAAGATCGACGATCTTGAACCCGGCGAACTCGCCACGGTTCAGGCCGCCATCGAAGAAGTGACTTCGCGCCGCACGCGGCGGGGCCTCACCATCATCGAAGCGATGCTCTCGGACGAATCGGGGACCATCCGCGCCGTCTGGTTCAATCAGCCCTATATCGCAAACACGCTCCACGCGGGCCGCATCGCGAACTTTTCCGGAAAGGTTTCCATCTCGGAAGAGAACGAGCTTTATTTCAACAATCCCACATACGAAGTAGTCAGGCAGGATTCCGAAGCTATCCATACCGGACGGCTTGTTCCCGTTTATCCGGAAACCAAGGGGCTCACCTCGCGCGGCATCCGGTTCGCGATCCGCATCGCCATGAGACACAATCCCGCGCTCGCAGAGTGGATCCCGCAAGAGATCCTCTCGCGTTATGATCTCCCGAACCTGCAAAAAGCCCTGCAGGACATCCATCTTCCTGCCCGCTTCGAAGACGCCGCCACCGCAGAGAGGAGATTCCGATTCGAAAATCTTTTCCTCCTTCAGCTTTTCAATCTCCAGCAAAAACTGAAGCTGAGCCATGAACAGGCTCCCGTGATACCGATCGATATTGAACGCATCAAACACATTCTCGCAACGCTCCCCTTTTCGCTCACGCAATCGCAGAAGCAGTCGCTCTGGGACATCGTGCAGGACCTCGCCAAACCGAAACCGATGAACCGCCTTCTGCAGGGCGATGTCGGTTCAGGCAAAACGATCGTCGCCGCGATCGCGGCGATCACCGCCGCCGAGCACGGATTCCAGACCGTTTTTATGGCACCGACCGAGATCCTCGCCCGCCAGCATTTCGAAACCTTCCAAAGATTCCTCAAACATGTGAAACCAGAAGATCAGCCTACGGTTGGCCTTGCGACGGGAAGCGGTACGATCATGCTCTACGACAACGACCTGACGGCAAAAACACCGAAAGCGGAATTCTGGAAAAAATCAGCCGCGGGCGAGATCGCTATCGTGTTCGGCACCCACGCACTTGTCGAAAAATCCGCCCGTTTCAACAATCTCGGGCTTGTCGTCATCGACGAACAGCATCGCTTCGGCGTCAATCAGCGGAAAACGCTGGCGCGCAGCGCGAGCGCGGCAGGCATACCGCATCTTCTCAGTATGTCCGCGACTCCGATCCCGCGCACCTTGATGATGACCGTCTTCGGCGATCTCGACGTTTCGCTTATCACAGAACTGCCCGCCGGCCGGAAGCCGATCGTGACCAAAATCGTGTCACCGATCGAACGGCAGGCGACCTATGAATTCATACGTGGCGAGATCAAAAAGGGGCGGCAGGCATTCGTCATCTGCCCGCTCATCACGCCGGATACCGATGTCGCCTCATCTAACTCTGTCGTTCCCGCTCAGGCGGGAACCCAGAAAAAGAAGACTCTGGATTCCCGCCTGAGCGGGAATGACAGCAAAAAATTTTCCACATCGACGTTGGATCTGAAATCCGTCGAAGAAGAATACGATAAGCTCAGTAAAAAAATATTCCCGGAGTTCAAGATCGCCATGCTCCACGGAAAAATGAAACCGAAAGAAAAGGAAACTGTCATGCGCGACTTTAAAGAAGGAAAGATCGACATGCTGGTCGCGACATCCGTCATTGAGGTGGGCGTTGACGTGCCGAACGCGGCGATCATGATCATCGAAGGCGCCGACCGATTCGGCCTTGCCCAGCTCTACCAATTCCGCGGCCGTATTGGGCGCGGCGAATATCAATCCTACTGTTTCCTGATGACCGAAATGAAGGGCGAAAAAGCGAAAGCCCGCCTGCGGGCGATCCTTAAGGCGAAAAATGGTTTCGAGCTCGCCGAAGAAGATCTCAAGCTCCGCGGTCCCGGCGAATTCTTTGGTGAGGTGCAAAGCGGTTTCTCGGACGCGACGCTCGAAGCCCTCCGCGATCCGGCGCTTGTGAAGACCAGCCGCGAAGCGGCGTCGGAAACCGTCCGAACCGATCCAACATTCAAGAACCATCTCCAGCTCAAAGCGCGGCTCGCGGCATTCCAAAAAAATCTCCACCGCGAGTGATCATCTCTTGTTGAATTTCAACTTCGATAATTTAAAGACTCGACCCTGAATCATCAGGGTCGAGTCTTTGCTGTGGTTACCATTCAATGATCACGCCGCCCGGGCCGCCAGCAGAGCCAGCACCGCCAGTACCGCTCGAGGACGAACCGCTTCCTCCTCCTCCGCCACCGCCAAAAGCACTGCCGGCCGTTCCTGCATAACCATTCGTATTGGCCCAGGTACCTCCCGAACCGCCGCCGCCTAAGGCATTGCCGCCGCCATTGCCGCCCATACCGCCGAGAGGCCATCCAGAGAAGTAAGACATTCCCCAAACGCCCGGGTTACCGGTTAAATTGACGGTCCCCCCGCTCGCCGTACCGCCATTGCCCTGAGGCCCTCCCAGCATGTTTACATGAGTTTGGGCTCCTGATCCACCATTGCCCGTTAAACCATTGAACGAACTTGCTCCGCCGGCTCCTCCTTGACCGCCGCCCACCGATCCGGCGGTACCAGCCGCGCCAACGGTCACGGTATATTGATTACCTGGCGTAACCGCAACAAAACCTTCCGCAACGCCACCCGCGCCACCACCACCGCCGCCGCTCGCAGACGAACCGCTGACACCTCCCGAGCCGCCGCCGCCTGCGCCGGCAACTTCCACGTATACTTCGGTCACACCCGCCGGAGCCGTCCATGTGTAAGTACCTGCCGTACTATAGGCAGCCATATTCCTGAAGGACAAAGAAGCCGACGTGATATATCCGGAATTATTATTGAACTGCGAGATGTTATTATTGGAAAGCGAACCGGCGCTGTTCGCGTAATTCACGCTGAAGTTGCTTGGATTATAAACATACATGTTCGTTCCGTCGGATCCGCCCCAGACCCATGGTGGTTGACCACTCTGGCCGGACCAGTTCCAGTTCTTGTTGCCGCCGGTATTCACATATGCCGTCGTCTGCGTGGTGCCGTCAGGAAACATGACGCCACCGGAAGTGGATTGAATAATGCCGGCAACAGAAAGTTTTTGCACCGGTGCTGTTGTGCCGACACCGACATTGCCGCCACTAGGATTTAAAAGTATATTATAGACCGAAGTACCTGCATCATTTCTTTGCTCTTGCATCCAAATGTCTCCATTATTTGAAATACCCGAATATAATCCATAGAGACCATTATTTGACAATAAGGCACTTTCTCCCACGGCCGCCGAACCAAGAGTTGGAGATGATGCATTAGCGGCTCCACTAACTACAAGCTTTACCGATGCCGTCGTTGCACCGATGCCAACGTTGCCAACGGCATAGATATTTCCTGCCGTTCTGAATGTACCGTCGCTTGATCGAAGTTCCGCAACCACTGAAGGCTGACCGCTAGCTGAACCTGATTCCCATGTCCACCCATATCCACCTGCATTTTCAATAAAGTTCCTTAATGCCCAACTCGTCACAAGTACTCCGGAAGGAGCTGTAATATTTCCTGTCGGACCGCAACCGGTCGTAGGAGGACACATGTAGGTGCTCCAGGCCGTATAGCTAGGCGCGTACCAACTGATACCTTCTTGCGTAGAGTTGCTTCGGGGCAAAAACAAACCTGTCCCCATCGTAGCGTTGCCCGAGAACGTATAATTTCCACCTCCCGTGTTTGAACCGAAAGTACCGGCAGAAACATTGCCCGCGGTGGTTACCTGGCCGCTCGCGCCAGCAGCCGTCGTCTGCGTCGTGCCATCAGGAAACATGATGCCGCCGGAAGTAGATTGAATCGTGCCGGCGACGGAAAGTTTTTGAGCCGGTGCCGCTGTGCCGATGCCGACGTTG
>CAJAQL010000028.1 GCA_903944135.1 uncultured Parcubacteria group bacterium | reverse complement strand
TCCACGGGGGGACGATTCCACTTTGCATCCTCCGCGTTTCTTTGTGATAATTCGATGGACGAGGACGGAGCAATCCGTTCCACGCCGACTGAAGGCTCCACTGGTTTGACGCTTGGGGAGCCTTCTGCGTTTCTTATGTTTTTCATTTTGTTTATGCGTTAATTTCTTGATGTACCCTCTAAATTCCGACCTTTCCGCTCAAGACAATGATGCCGCAACGGTCGGGGTTATCCAGTTTAGGAAGGAGACAACTAAGTCCCTCGATTATTCCCGCAAATCCTCATTAAAACGCTCATTTTCATCTCATTTATAGCTTCCTAATTTGCTTCCTATATATATGTATTAGGAAGTTTAGGAAGCTTCTTCATATAGAGGAGGCAGATCGTCCCCGTTGGCGTCACCTTCGCCGAGCGACCAGTAGAGGTATTTCTGGCCCGCCTTCTCGAACCCGACCTTTTTCACCTCGCGTAGCTCCCGCAATTTCGCTTCGATGGCCGTTTTGCCCGCTTTACCCTTCAGGGACTCGATGATCTCGGTCGTAGCCCGCTTCTCCGTTTGTCCCGCAAGATAATCCATAATCGCATCTTCCGTTACCTCCGCCTGCATCACCCTGTCTTCGATCTCTGCCGCGTAGGTCAAGGTCGTCGTGCCGCCGCCATCCGGATCGTCCGCGTGGATGATGTCGATCTGAAACGGCTTTGCCTCCGGCCCGCCCTTATTTTTCATCGGATACACATTGATTGTTGCCGTGCTCCCGCTCTCGGTTTTGGTGCCGGGCTTCATTCTCAACATGATCACGGCCTCGACCGCCGCGAACTTGTCCTGGCTGCCCAAGAGCTGCTCCTTTTTCGGGATCAACCCTCCTTCGTTCGGATGCGGCTTGCGGGTATGGTCGGTAAATACGACCGTGATGCCGCTTTCCATGAACGGCTTAAAGTTGTCGAAGACCTTCCGAATCTCGTCCGCCTCATTTTCCTTAATGCCTCCAGCAATGCTCCGGAACGTATCAATGAACACCATCTCGATTTTTTGTTTTTTAACAAACTCGAATAGTGCTTCGGCGGTTTTCTTGTTATTCAGCGGCGGCCAATCATCAAGCGGTGCGAAAAGATTATCCTCGACTTCGTGGAATCCGAGCCGTTTGCCACGGCGTTGGAAATCGCTTTTCGCCGTTTCATTCTCGATATAAAGGACTTTGCATTGCGTCGTCTCGAACGCCGAATTGCCAAGGTAGGGAAGTCCCGCCGCGACGCTCTTAGCCATAGCCATGGCGCACCAGCTCTTTCCTTCGCCGGATGGCGCGGCGATGACGCACCGAGCACTTATCGGGATGAGACCTTTGACGCGCCATCGGTTGGCCCACGGGAACTCGTGCGCGCTGAACTCCTTCCAGGAATAGATGCCCGGCAAGGTAGCGATCAATCCAGCATTATCGCTGACGGATGATATGTACGGCATTCCGTCTCGTCGGACTGTCATTGCCCCCTTCTTTTCCTTCAACGCCGAGATCACGCTTTGGAAGCTAGCGCTCTGACCGCAGGCCAAGCATTGGCCGGAACCGTTCTCGCCGATATAAAGATCGGGCGAAAGGCCATTCGATACGCCAAGATGATCCGAGAACGGGCACGTCAAACGTATCCATCCGGAAGTGAGCGAAGCGTATCTGGCCCCCATCATATTCAGTTCCTGTTTAAACTCTTCTGCGTTCATTTTGTTGTTTATTTTTTGTTGCGCCGCTTTTTGATTTCATCGCCTTCGCTTGCGGCCGTGGGTTTGCAAATAAGCTGCACGATGCGTACCAGCCTACTACCCTCCCGATCCACGTCCTCGTCGGGAATCTCCCGTCCGAAGCGCTGCCTCCATATTTTCTGAAACTTTTTTATTTGTTCGTTTGACAGCATGATTAGTTTTCGGAAACTAATCTCCGCCTGCCACGGGAGTAACAGGCGGAAATCAGCCCCCGTGAAATGTCGCTTCATTGCGACGCCCTAATCGTCCCATGCCACACGGACTCTTTTAATTTCTTGTCTTTGCTTGTCGCAACAAAAAATATCGATAAAATCGAACAAAAAAGCCCTATTGCGGGCTATCCACAAGCGAAGGCAAGAGAAGCTACTTTAATGTGGGATTATTCAATTGCAGACCATCACCCCGCGCCGCTTCTACGAGGGGTCTCCCGTCGGGAGTTTTATTTTTCATTATGCTACCGCCGATTTTTGCGTGCCTAAAGAATCCTTGCTGTTCGTTTAGGATTGCGTTTTGTATGCGCTTATTTCGCTTCTCCTTACCTTCGATATGTGGGTATTTTTGTGCGATGAGATAGTTTTCAATTTGCCCGTAAGATAAGAAACCGTCTTGGTCGGAATATAAAAATAAAATATCAAATACATCGTAATACAGGGTTCTCTTATTTACTTTGATCCGCTTGTCCTGATAAAAATAATCGCCGTCATTTGGGTGCTTGGTTATTAATCGTATGGCTGGCCTCGGCGATTTCCCTGTTATTGACCGCCCACTCAACGGAGCTTTCCTGTCGGCGTTGTGGTCGGCATTTCCACCAGAGATTGTTTTAATGTTTTTGTATGCCGCATCAAGTTTTTTGCCATCAACGACGAAAGTATGAATACGCGGCAAAGAATCTAATTCTTTTTTAAGTTGAGGTTCATTTTTTTCGAGTTCCCTAAGCTCATCTAATATCTTGAAACTATGTCTGTCATGGACGAATAGGTGGTTAAAGATTCCCTCTCCGGAGTCCCTACTCATCTGAAAATTGCCTAAGCGTATCAAAGCTCCCCAAATCTCGTCCGCTCTTCGTTGGTTTACGTACTCATGCCCACGGAAAAAAGTTTCATATTCCTTCAAGATTCCCTCTCTCTGTAATCTGGGACAGATCATATCCCAAAAATCTCCACCAAAGCTATTTTCCTCAAGAACCAAACTTGTGATGCGTAAAGTATCGTTTTTGCCATCGTAATAGCTCCAAAGCATCTGGACGGCGTTATTATATTTTTCGTCAATGGTCATAGTCGCTTGATCCTAAGTTTTCCTCAATTTATCCCTTTCCCCTCGTTTTCTCAAGCCCCTTCGCAAAAATATTACACCGAGCTATACTTCAATTACAACTGAATATAAGCCGCCTAAACCCTGAGTAATCAAGGCATGGCCAAAAACACCGTTCATGGTAAAAAGCTCCTAGTCAGAGCGCCATGAACGGTCATATCTCGAAAGGGATGTGGGTGCCGCAAGGCATCGCTGGCTGGGAGCTTTTTGTCCAAGATCGATCTCCCGCTGGAATGACAATGAACATAAAAATGACAAAGCGAATTATATTCTTCTTTCTTGTCGGACTATTTTTGTTTAATACAAGCAGCGTTTTTGCTTCAAGCTGCCAGACGTATGGGAATAGCACATATTGCAGTGATGGTACAAGTTATCAGACATATGGCAACACTACATATGGTAGCGATGGTTCCTCGTATCAAACTTATGGGAACACAACCTATGGAAATAACGGTTTCTCATATCAACAGTACGGAAACTCCATCTATACAAATGATGGACGAAGCTACCAGACATACGGAAATAATACTTATGGAAGCGACGGCTCTAGCTACCAGACTTATGGAAATACAACTTACGGAAGTGGCAGTAATTCTTTTAGCACTTGTCCTGCAAATTCTTCTTACGATTCTTCTACTGGCAAGTGCAATTGTAACTATGGATATAGCGTTAACTCGAGTAAGACTGCCTGCGTTTACACCGGAACAACCTACGCCGCTCCCACAACCTCTAGTTGTCCACTCAACTCTTATTACGACGGCGTATCATCTTGCAAATGCAATTCTGGATATATGGCGAGTGGGGGAAGTTGCATCACATACAACCAAAGCTGCCAAAACCAGTATGGCTATAACACCTACGGAGATAGTAGCTCTTGTTATTGTTCTGCTGGTTATCAATGGAACACGCCAAGAACTTCATGCGTGCCGATTCCGGCCGTCATATGTCCTATTGGAGCAACACAGTCGGGTCAGGGCTGTGTTTGCGCCGCTGGTTCTGTTTACAAAAACGGGCAATGTCTTTCAAATATGGCAGATTGCGAACTATCTTTCGGCAGTAACGTCGTAGGTGCTCCGGGGTCAAATAATAATAGCAGCTGCAATTGTGCGTCCGGATACCAATGGAATAGTTCAAAAACGGCTTGCCAGGTCATTCCAGCGCCAACTACAAACGCAACCTATTCTCCTGCGGGAAGTGGAAGTTTTACTTCCGCATTACAAGTAGGTTCTTCAGGAGATCAGGTCACGCTACTTCAAACTCTTTTAATAAAATTAGGTTATTTTAGTGGCGGTATAACAGGATATTACGGAAGCATGACTAAGGCCGCCGTCATAACGTATCAGACCTCTCGTGGCATTTCTCCAACGGGAACGGTGGGGCCGAAGACAATGGCATCACTTAATTCAGACCTATCCATTCAATAAATATTTCAATTTATTTATAAAAATATGTGGGGATTTAATCTATCAGACGAATTGGAAAACTTAATGAGCGAAGGCACGCTTTGCGATGAATGGCTTGGAGAGATTCGCTTGCATGGTGTGTTAGCCACTAATGCCCTGGTCGGAAAAATAACTGGCATTAAAGGCATTGCAACAGGTAAACCGTATAAAAATTGGAACAAGGACGATATAAAAAAGTATGACGAATTTATCAAGCCAGTCGAAGATAGTCTATATTTGGAGCTTCATTACATACCTAAAATTGATTGCTGGCAGATCAACATAGAGGGACGCGAGCATCTTGTTTCACGAAGGATGCTTGGGTGGAGATCCAATGAACGTCTATTTTCAAAAGAAGTTTTCACAAAAGATGACGAGCGATTGGCCATCGAGGTCTACGAACGAGATTTCGTACACGATAAGGAAAAATTACTTTCTGGCCCCCGACTTGCATTTTGCCTGATTTACTCCAAAGGATTGGGCATTGAAAATCAAAAGGATGGTTCGTTTCTAATTGCGGAATATCCGCTTCCCGAAAAGTTATCGCTCAGTGCAACCTCGGAAAGTATACGGGCGAGCTTTCAGCGGAACGAGGAGAGATTGGAGAAATTGGGATGGAAAATTATTCAAGAAGCGGTGCGTGATCCAAGCGGGCAGGACTATTTCGGCGAGTATTGGCTATATGAAAGTCCGGCTCAATACGAAAACAAAGGGGTAGTAATAGAAAAAATGATATAACAAACATTATGGGATTGTTTTTACTA
>CAJAQL010000027.1 GCA_903944135.1 uncultured Parcubacteria group bacterium | reverse complement strand
CTTCATCTCCAGCTCGGTCGTGAATTGGAACGGTTCGCCCCGGACAACCTCATTCGTCTCTTCAACGGAGATCACGGCCACGATCTTGGCCGCTGATGTGGCCGCGACCGGAACGGTTCCGGTGACGGTCACGAATCCCGCGCCGGGCGGCGGAACCTCGAACGCGCAGACGTTCACGATCACCGCTACCGCAAATCCAGTTCCGACATTATCCTCGATCAATCCGACATCGACCCTTGTGGGAGGTCCTGATCTCACGCTGACCGTTCTCGGTACGAATTTTGTTTCAAATTCCGTCATTGACTTCAATGGCGTGGCGGCAACCACCACCTTTGCTTCGTCAACTGAGCTTACGGCGACTATTCCTGCGGATGAGGTAGCGGCAACAGGAACATTCCCTGTCGCTGTCGTGAATCCCGCGCCGGGCGGCGGAACCTCGAATAGCCAGACGTTCACGGTTATAGAAACCACAAATCCAGCTCCGACACTGATATCGATCAGTCCAACTTCGACCACGGCCGGAAGATCAAGCCTGACGTTGATCGTTGCGGGTACTGATTTCGTCGACAACTCGACCGTGCAATGGAGCGGAACGGATCTGACGACGACTTTCGTTTCATCCTCGACGCTTACAGCCCTGGTTCCTGCTCCGGATCTTGCGACGGTCGGTACGTCGAGCGTTGCTGTCGTGAATCCCGCGCCGGGCGGCGGAACCTCGGGAAGTATGATTTTTGCGATCAGCGCTCCGGCATCGAGTTCGACAGCGGTAAAGTTCGTTTTCGCGAACGTCACGTCGACCGCGGTCGTTGGAAACAATGTGACATTTAACGTCGAAGCCATCAATTCGTCCGGCACCATCGATACGTCGTTCGAGCAAGGAGTGACGCTCACGGTGAGCGGCTCCGGCACGGGCGGGGGACTTGTGACGATCATCGATGGGGTCGGTACCTCGACGATAAGCGACAACGTTGCCCAAAATGTCGCTCTCGGTCTCGATGATTCCCAGTCAACGGGTCTTGATGTGAGTGCGGCGGCGAATGTGACCTTTTTGCCGGATTCTGTTGCGCAGTTTACGCTGAACCATCCGGGTAATATGAACATCGGAACGAGGCTTGGCTATGTCGTAAGTCAGGAGGATCGATTTGGGAATCCTGTTTCTGCGACCGGCACAACAGTCTATCTCTATACGGATTCCACAAGCACGAATGCAGCGTTCTTCGATGCGGCAACCGGAGGCGCGCAGGTCACTTCAACGGTTATTTCTCCCGGAAGCACATCGACCGCTTTCTGGTACTACGACGATACATCCGGATCCCGCACGGTCACGGTATCGGATAACGCCTCCGCTCCTGACGGCACTGCAGGAATTGCCGATGCGAGCGACACGTTCATGGTCGCGCCCGGTGCGGTGCAGTTCATATTCGCAAATGTTCCGGCGAACATGACGGCTGGAAATCGTGCGACAGTGAACGTGTATGCTGTGGACTCATCGAATAATATCTATCCTTCGTTTGCGGGAAGCGTCACGGTTACGGTCTCGGGATCGGCAACTGGCGGGGGATTGGTCGGTCTCGTGAATGGTGTCGGCACGACCACGATCACGGATGCAATAGCCGAAACCGTACACCTTGGTTTTCGGGACACTCAAAATACCGGGTTGGGTGTCGGCACGAACGCGCAGATCGTATTTAATCCGGTGCCGGTAACGCCAATCTCTCCTGCGACACCCTCGGCGGGAGGAGGCGCATCTCCTACGCCGGTTGCTTTCGGTATCAAGCCGGGTGTGACGATAACATTCTCCGGGATGGCGTACCCCGGCGCGTCGGTCAATGTGATACGTAAGGACCTCGGTCTTCAGGCGGTACCGGTCGCGCAAACGGTCGCCGCCGCAAAGGACGGTTCGTTCCTGGTCGAATTGGACAATGTGACTCGTCTTACCGGCCAGACCTATTTGCTCTCGTTCATGGATAAGAACGGGCTTATTTCCCAAACGAAGGCATATAACGTTCCGGTGCAGGACAAGTTGGTCTACGGAAATATTCTTGCCGCTCCGACCCTGGGCTTTGTAGGCGCATCGGTGGTTGCAAAAGGCAAACCGATCACGATCACTGGGTATGCAACGCCCAAGGCAACCGTTGAACTTTTTGTCGACGGCAATGCGGCGGGTACCGTTACCGTGAACGATCCGTCGGGAAAGTACAGTTACGGGATCGCCACCGATGATCTTGCCACAGGGCGCCACGCTGTCTGGGCGATTCAAAAGAACGAGGAGAGTGCAGTTGAAGTTTCGGGCTATACTAATTCATTGTCTCAGGACGAGCTGTTTGTCGATGATGCGACCAACGGAACTCTGTTTGCCAAGAATGCTTCGGGGACATACCGTTTTGTCCCCGCAGTGACCGGCGGAACAGCGGGGGTTCTTCCTGTCACCGTAAGTCAGGCTTACACGAAGCAGGCCGAGAGCGATTTTTCGAATCAGCAATCGTTCACGGTCTCTCCGCTTGCAAATCCGAAGCTCGATCTGAATGGCGATGGCGTGGTGGATATCGGCGATCTGAGCGTTTTCCTTTCTTATCTCAAAAACCTGAATGCCAATCTTGCGAATTTCCATATTGTGGATCCGAATGTTGTCCGAACGCTTGATTTTAACGGCGATGGCGCGGTCGACGCGATCGATCTCAATATTTTGCTTGCAGCTATTCAGAACCCTTAAATGCGGGGAAATGTTCTATAATTAAGCATGTTCATTTGTAAAATCATGAAAAAGAAAATATTGCTTGCCGGAATGATTGCCGTGGTTTCTATAGCCGCTTTTTCGTCCCGCACGGCGCATGCGGCAACGATGTCGTTCATTTCAAGCGCAAGCAATCCGTCGATCGGGGATACGATCGATGTGAGTGTGCGCGTCGATAGCCAGGGTCAGACAGTGAATGCGGCGCAAGGGATCATACAGTATTCCAAAAACATCCTTCAGGTCGTAAGCGTCGAACATAGCAATTCCATCTTCAATATCTGGGCGCAGGAACCTTCCGTGAACACTTCCACTGGCGAGATATCGTTCCTCGGCGGCAGCACGAACTCTTTCAGTGGAGGATCGCTCTATGTTCTTGACGTCACGTTCATGGTTCGCGGAACAGGTCTTGCGACGCTCAATTTCGCGAACGCCGGAGTGACCGCGGGTGACGGAACAGGATCCAATATCCTTTCCAGTTCAACGGCTATTTCGTTTATGATCGGCAACGGCACTCCCGCTCCTGTGACCGGGCAGGTATCCAGCGTCACGTCGACGCCGGTTGTCGTTCAGCAGGTTGTTCCTGCGCCGGTGCAGATCAAACGTCCGGTGGTGCCGACCACGACTGTGCCGATTGCCCCCGTCATTTCCGTGAATCTTTATCCTGATCAGACTGCCTGGTACAACACGGTCGGAAATTTTCTTGCAGAGTGGCAGTTGCCGGTGGACGTGACCGATGTCGCGACCGCCCTGAACCAGGATCCGCAATTCGCTCCGACCTCTTCCGAAGGGCTCTTTGACAATAAAACATTCGGTACGCTCAAAGAAGGTGTTTGGTATCTGCATGTGCGGTTCAAGAATTCCGCCGGCTGGGGTCCCGTGACGCATTATCGGATTGCGATCGATGTTACGCCACCGTTTCCGTTTACCGCCACCATAAAAGAAGGATCCACAACTGAGGTGGCGGCTCCCACGGTGCAGTTTTCGACGCAGGATCAGCCATCAGGCGTGGCGTTTTATCGGATATTTGCCGATGGAACCCTGATGGGAACGACCACGGAAACATCGTTCGTTCCGGCCTCGCTTTCGTTCGGATCGCATGACATTGAGGTGCAAGCGGTCGATCATGCGGGAAATGTGACGGCGAGCCGCCTTTCCGTTACCCTGACGATGCCGCCGTTCCTTACGATCGCTGGCATCAAAATAACCGAGGAGATATTCTTCGGCACGATCATCGTCGTTATCGTTCTTGGTATTTTGATCGGATGGTGGATCGGACGTAAGGAAAAGAATCAGAGGAAGAACAGGGTCATCATCGCCGGCAGGGATGTTTCTACGGGGTTCAATGTCGTCGAAAAGAACATCGATAAGCTTCTGGACGCTTCCGATAACGGATCGGGAGAATCGCAGATGGCGAACATAAAATTCTTGCTTGCCGAGACCAAGGAGGAGATAGAGAAAATAAAGCACTATGTGTCCGATGACGTGGAAGAAATAGAACAATAGTCGATATAAAAAATTATATTTACATGGAAAACATTTTATCAAACAAAAAAATACTCATAGCGGAAGATGAACCGGCGATGCTCAATGCTTTGACGGACAAATTCAAGCGGGAAGGCTCCATTGTCATAGGGGCGGACAACGGCAAATCCGCGCTCGACCTTGCCATAAAGGAAAAGCCGGATGTCGTTATGCTTGATATTCTGATGCCTCAAATGAGTGGTATGGAGGTTCTGAGCGGCATACGAAACGCATCTGATTGGGGCAAGAAGGTCCCGATCATCATGCTGACCAATTTATCGCCGAACGAAGAAATAATGAACGGCGTGACAAAAGATGAGCCGTCCTATTATCTCATCAAGAGCGACTGGAAATTATACGAGGTCGTCGAAAAGGTTCGGGATTGTTTTCGGAGTCCGGCGCTTTAGCTTTCAGGCGTGATTTGGAGACGCTGGTTTTAAGTGCGGAAAGATTCGATAAAAGAGTAACCCAAAATAAACAATGAAGGATCGTGCGATGAAGCAGGATGAATCTGGCGAACCAAGACGGCTTGCCTTGTTTTACATGAAAGCATTGATCGATATTGCAAGGGAATCTTTTTTGATCCTCGACTCCGATCTTATGGTGATCTCGGCAAACCCCATTTTCTACCAGACCTTCCGGGTCCCGCCGGAAAAAACAGAACATCAATTCATCTATGAGCTGGGAGACGGAAAATGGAACATTCCCGGCCTGAAGAATTTACTGGAAAAAGTTTTGCCGGAGGAAAAAGCCATAGAAAATTATGAGATCGAGCATGCATTTCGGGTGATCGGGGAGAGAACCATCCTGCTCAGTGCGAAGCAGATAGATCCTGTGGGCTTGATCGTGCTGGCCATGGCGGACATTACGAGCAGGAAGGAGTTTGAAGAGAAAAAGAACGAGTACGCCAAAAAACTTGAATGCGAGGTATGTGAGCGGACCAAAGCGCTTTCGGATCAATTGAAAAAAGTGGAATCGCTGAATAGAACCATGGTCGGAAGAGAATTGAAAATGGCAGAACTCAAAAAAGAAATGATCGACTTGAAGAAGCGGCTTAAAAACTGCGAGGATAACCATAAAAATGGCTGATAAAATAAAGCCCGAAGATTCCCCGGCTTTTTATAAGTCGCTTTTCGAGAATATGCTGGATGGATTGGCTTATGGCCAGATGATTTTTGACGAGCAGGGAAATCCGGTCGACTATATTTATTTGCAGGTCAACAAGAACGTTGAAAAACTGCTGGGCGTGAAGGATATTGCAGGAAAGAGAGTCACGGAGGTGATACCAGGAATCGAGGCGTCAAATCCTGGATGGATCGAAACGCATGGCCGGGTTGCCTTAACGGGAAAACCGGAGAGATTCGAAACTTACATCAAACCGCTTTCGGTGTGGCTCTCTATTTCCCTGTTCAGCACGAAAAAGACATTCTTCGTGTCCATCTTCCAGAATATCACCAACCAAAAACGGATAGAAAAAAATCTGGAAGACGCCCGGATCGCCGCCCAGAACGTCCTTGAGGATCTGAGCGTCGAAAAATCGAGGTATGAAGATCTGGCAAAAGATCTGGAGAAGTTCAAGCTGGCTCTCGATAGCGCTTCCGACAACGTGATCATCACCGATCCTAACGGGATCGTGATCTACGTCAACAAGTCCGTCGAGACGGTGACCGGCTATCGGGCAGAGGAGGCGATAGGAAAGAAGAGCGGCGCCCTCTGGAAGGCGCCCATGCCTTTGGCGTATTACCAAAAAATGTGGGATACCATAAAAACACAAAAGAAGGTTTTTACGAGCGAGATACAGAACAAAAGAAAGAACGGGAGCATCTATACGGCAGAGATCAGCATTTCCCCGATCATCAATAAAAACGGGGAGGTGGAGTTTTTTGTGAGCATCGAGCGCGATATCACGAAAGAAAAGGAGATTGATCAGGCGAAGGACGAATTTATGTCGCTTGCGTCGCATCAGCTCCGTACGCCCCCCAGCATCATTGGATGGTATGCCGAAACGCTCCAATCAGGCGATCTCGGTCCGATGAACGAAAAACAGGCGGAATATGTCGGTGAGATCTATAAGGCGAACCAAAGAATGGTCGCCACCATCAATTCCTTGCTCAATATTTCGCGGATCGAGATGGGTACGTTCTCGATCACACCGAAAGAGATCGATGTCAAAAGCATCATCGATGAAACGCTTAAGGAGCTGATGAGTCGATTCCATCGGGGCGCGGAAGTGAAGAAAGATTACGATCCGAATATGGGCAGTTTCAATGCCGATCCGGAGATCATGGCGATCATCGTCGACAACCTCCTGTCGAACGCTTTCAAGTACAGTCCATCAAACAATGTGAAGATCGATATCGCCATCAAAAAAGAGAACGATTTTCTCGTGTTGAGCGTGAAGGATTACGGTATCGGCATCCCCCCGAAAGACCAGAATAAAATTTTCATAAAATTATTCAGGGCGGACAATGCGGTCACGGCGAGTCCCGATGGTACCGGACTCGGACTTTACATGATCAAGAAAATAATCGTGGATGGGCTGGGTGGAAAGATCTGGTTTGATTCTGAAGAAAATAAGGGGACTACGTTTTATGTGTCGTTCCCGGTTTCCGGCATGAAGGAAAAATCCGGCACTTCCAAACTGATATGGACATCCAATAATCCTCCGGTCCTGTAGCCCGGAGACAGGTTCTATCGTGATTTTTCCATAAGACGATCCTTCACCTTCTCGATCACTTCATTGATGGGATGCTGTGATTTCACGAAATAATCTTCGGCGCCCATCTGCAGCGCTTTCTTCAGATTCTCGTCTTCGGCCAGATTGGAAAGAACGAAAACGGGGATGCTTTTCAGTTCCGGGTCCTGCTTCAACATGCCGAGCACGTCGAACCCGTTGCGTTTCGGCAGGATCAGGTCCAGAAGGATGATATCCGGATTTTTGCTCTTTGCCATATCCCATCCTTCGTTGCCGTCTTCAGCGACAAAAACCTCAAAACCGGCCCTTTGTAATTTTTCCTGAAGGACTTTCCGGAGCGCTTCTTCATCTTCTACGATCAACACTTTCATATGTTTTTTATTATTTTTGTCGTCAATGATTTATGTATTCATTATAGCATATGCCGTGATTGTGCAATCGGCGTTTATCCGGGTTCGTCCATGGATCAAATCTCAAGTGAAATTTTGCGCGGCAAGCTGACGAGGTATCAGTATCCAGGATTCTCCGAACCCTCTGGACGTTGGATTTCGCTACGATGTTTTTTAGATCCCCAAAAAGGGCTTTAAAAAAGCGGTGGGGTGAGATTCGCCCGCGACTCAAAATTTTCCGTCGAAAAATTTTGGTCTGGGCACCGCCTCAATAACAATTTCTGCTGAAATTTTTATCTCCGGCGTTCGAACCTGCTCAATGAATATAATCCAAAAAAGAACGGCTCTGAGCCGTTCTTTTTTGGGATTGCGGTCGTTTTTGGATAAAATCCGAACGTATTTTCAGAGTATATCATAGCCATTTTACCCCTACATTCACCCCTACATACGGGTATGCTCGGAATGTAGGGGTAGCAAGTCCAGTTTGACCTGAAAACGCTGATCTTTTTG
>CAJAQL010000026.1 GCA_903944135.1 uncultured Parcubacteria group bacterium | reverse complement strand
AAGAACCCGTGCCAGACCTTGTATGCCGTCACCAAGCGTTGGATGATAGGAAGCTGAAGGGTCGGGGGGGGGGGTTCATGGTTGCATTTTTTATGAAAACACAGTTTGCCGAAAATTTCGAAAAAATCGCGAATGCGCAGAACCTGCTTGAAGCGTGGCCCGAGTTCTTGGACGGTAAGAGCAAGAAGCGCGACGTGCAGGAATTTCAGCTCCACCTTATGGACAACATTCTATCACTTCGCGCCGATTTGATAAACGGAACGTACCGCCATGGCGGATACGAGCATTTCAAAATATCCGACCCGAAGCCGAGGGACATCCACAAGGCGAGCGTGCGCGACCGGCTTGTCCATCATGCGATCTACCGAAAGCTCCACCCATTTTTCGACCGGACGTTCATCGCCGACTCGTTCTCGTGCCGCTTGGAAAAAGGGCCACTCGTTGCGATCAATCGGTTCCGCTCGTTCGCCCGCGCCGCTAGTAGGAACAACACGCGCACATGCTGGGCGCTCAAGGGCGATGTGCGGAAGTTCTTCGCGAACATCGACCATACCACGCTCATGGAAATGCTCGCATCGTATATTCCCGATAAGAAAATCCTCACGCTGTTGAAAGAGGTGATTGACAGTTTCTCATCGACCGCTCCAGGCGTGGGTCTTCCGCTTGGCAATCTCACCTCGCAGCTTTTCGTGAACGTCTACATGAATGAGTTCGATCAATTCGTGAAGCACGCCTTGAAAGCGAGACATTACCTCCGTTACGCCGATGATTTCGTGATTCTTGCGCCGAATCGCGAATGGCTGGAGATAATTCTGCCGGAGATGAGGAATTTCCTTACGAACCGGCTGAAGCTCACGCTGCATCCCAAAAAGGTTTCAATCAAGACGCTGGCATCCGGCATTGATGTCCTCGGTTGGGTTCATTTTCCTGATCATCGTGTCTTGCGCACGACGACGAAGCGGCGGGCGATAGTTCGTGTAGCCGCCGATTCGAATGAGCAGCGCGTCGCGTCGTACCTCGGCATGCTGAAGCATGGAAATGGGAAAAAAATCAAAAACCAGATCCTTCAGATCGTCGGCGGTGGTTTTGGGACGGAGGGCTATAAAAAAGGCAAAGTTATCGCTTTGTACACGAAAAGCGCTGCCGAACTAGCTCCCCAGTGGGCGAAGCGCTAAGGAAAGATCCCGCACGAAAGTGCGGGATCTTTGTGCTATCATGCAGCTATGATCTCAAAGAAAAAGAAAATGGTTTTTCTTGTGGCGGGTATGATCGTCATGATATTGGCTATAGCGGCGGTCTATCAGTTTATTGCTGCGACCCGTGCTCACCGCACGTTTGAGAATTACTACGCGTTTCGGGGATGTGTTCAACTATTGGAAAAGACGGAAGCGTACGGAACCTGCAGGACGGCGGACGGAGCGACGATAAAGATCGTCAAATATGATGATGAGTGGTATCTTAACGGCGATCTGCCGAACGCATGGTGAAAAAGATATACCCGAAACGATTTTATGTTGTACATTGAGTGCTGGAGAAATAATTTATGAAAGAAAAAGAATTTTGGTTTCGACGGAAACGGTACGGGTGGGGATGGTATCCGAGATCGTGGAAAGGATGGTCCGTGCTTTTGGCTTATCTTGTTCTTGTGATCGGAGGTTCCCGCCTTTTTTACTTTTTCGGCGATGAACATGCGCCGCGCTGGTCTGCTCTCTGTCTTTTCGCCGCAACTATCGTCCTTGCGGCGATAGTGTGGAAGAAAGGGGAATCTCCCCGTTGGCAATGGGGTGAGAAGAAAAAAGATCGAATGTAGGCATGGTTTGAAAGTTGCTCGTAATGATGATATAACTTAGTGAGCGGATAGGTTTTGCCGCAGGAAGGAGTTATGCCATGTTCGCTCGGTGTTTTCGGAAAAAGATGGACAAGCTCATGAAGTTGGGCTGTGCCGTCGAAGTTCGGCAGTTCGATGGCGAACCGTTCAATAGGGCTGCAGAGCTCAAGATCACGGAAGTTGGCTTTGATTATATCGAGATCGAATCCGTGCTCGGCGGCGTCGCAAAGAAGTATGCCATCCCGTTCTCGGCTATCCAGTACGTTTCATGCAGATGATCAGGCGGAACCCGGCAATCGTATTCATGGGAAGCGATGGTTGCCGGGCTTTCTTTTTTAATACCATCGGAGCGCATCGACAAAATATATTTATTATGTTATACTAGAACCGCAAGTTGAAGTTCTTTTACAATTAATGACAATGAGGGATTCGCGGTTTGATTGCAACTTTTGGCCCATGGCTTGATGAATGATGGAGTGGGTCGAGGGTTGTAATCAAATGTAACAAAGGAGATTTATTTCATGTTGCAGCGTAGAGTATCCGATGTAAAAACTTCCCTGGATTTCATGAAGGTCGTGATCACGACCTTTCCGCTTCTCGATAAAGCTCTCACCTCCGATCTTTCGAAAAATCCCGAGGTTGTCAGAGCATTGCTTTGCGAAGCGTTCACGCCCCAGAATTTCAAGAGGGTTTTCGCGAAGATCGAAAAGAAACGGTATTTTTCCAAAAAAGAGCTGATCGTCGATGGTGATCAGATTCCCCATATGCCCGATGATATGAGCCTTGATGGTCAGGGTGCAGAGCATCAGAAGATGGGCAAGATGAAGCTTGTGATCCGCGACGGCAAGCTCTATGTGAACGGCCGCGAGGTGGAGTTGTATCTTTCACAGCATCAGCGGGATATCGGTACCGTGATCCGCGGCGATAAGCTTCGCGGAGAGATCAGGCGACTGAAGAGCAAACGTGCGTTGAACGCTTGCCTTATGCATGCTTTGACGATGCATCAGGAGTTTATCCCCGATGCATGGAAAACGGTGGGCCATATTTATTTTTGGAACACGGTTTTTTGCGGTGCATTCGGTCGCCTGTATGTCGGCTATCTTTTCTTCTTTGACGGGAAGTGGCGTTGGAGCTATGAATTGATCACTCACAACTGGTCGGAACGGGGCCCTGCCGCATGTATTGCGGATTCGCCTCTTGCCGCTTGACCCTCGTTTTTTTCATTGATCTTTTGATTTTTCCCCTGCAGACTTCGGCCTGCGGGGGATTTTGTTGTCATTGATTTTTCCCGAAAAAATAATGGCCGCAGGAGATGGCGGTTTCTCCTGCGGCCTGATTGTTGATGGGGCTATTTTCCTTGTCGCGGTATTCCCGCAAGGCACGGTCCTTCTTGATCTGCGGTTGCGCCGCTCATGTGCAGCACATACTGCGGCCGGCCGTTCTCATCCTTGCCGATCTCCTGGACGGTTGGCGATGATCTGCTGTTGTCGAGCAGGATCTTCAGGTCTTGGATGCGGGGCATCTCGCTTTCGGTCTTCCCGTCGGGAAGGACATAGGTGAAACTCACGCGAGGATCACCGAGAATGGGCGTGGAGAAGAAATACATGCAGCTTTTCTCCCCAGCCTGCCGATGAGCGCCGTCCATGGTTGATTTTGCGATTGGATATTCCGCGGTCACGACGCGAGCCTGGGCCTGTACGATGGCCGGGACCGAGATCATGATATTTGCAAAAAGCAGAAGCTGTACGATTTTCTGCATGGGAATTACCTCCTGTTTTTCTTATAGAACAGAAATGATATTTTGTCCATGATCCGTTTCGGGATATCTCGGTTATCGCGTGTGCGCATGGTTCTTTTCTGATATAATGAAGCCTATGAAAAAGATCATGGTTGCGATCGTTTTTGTTGGTATGGTTTTGCCGTCATTGTCATTTGCGGATACTTTGCCGCAGGCGGCAAGCACCGGCACCGCTGATTTGCGGACGCTGTATGAAAATTCTTTGCGGCAGGTGATCGCGCTCTTGATGCAGGAATTAGCTTCGCTTGAGGCTCAACTTGCCGCGGAGAATCCCACAGGCACGAACAGTTCTTCCTCGGTTCCCGTCGCCTGTACGCAGGAAGTGGAGCTTTGTCCCGACGGTTCCTATGTCGGTCGGAGCGGCCCTGTGTGCGCTTTTGCGGCGTGTCCGGTAGCTTCGTCATCAGTTACGACGTCGACTGCAGCCGCACCGATGATTCCCGCGTCCGCACCCTCATCTACGGTTTCAACAACAAACGTTCCGGCAGCAAGCTCGGGGATCTCTGCCGCAAGCGCAACGCAGATCGGAAAGATGCCGCTGCAGCGGATCGGGACGATTACGATGGGTGCGTCGAGCGCCGGCCCGATCGAGCTTGGATCGCTCAAATTGACCTTCAGCGGCAATGGCTACGCCGCGGGCAGCTCGACGTTTTTGAACACCGTAACATTGAAAGATCAGAATTCGGTTGATGTCGCGACGTCTTTCGGCGCGACGGTGACGCGTGATGCTGGTGCCGGAACGATGAGCTGGACATTTCCTGCGGCGGTGGCAAGTCCGCTTGTTGTGTCATCCGGCTCGCGTCTCACGCTTCAGCTTTGGGGTGAGACCGACGTGATCCCGGGGATCGCGGGAACCGCAGAATCATTATCGGCTGTCATTCAGAATCCTGGCGATCTGACGTTCTATGACGGCGCTGATCCTGCCGCTATTGCGGCCGGACCGATCCCGCTTTCCGTGATCGCGGTTCCGATAACCGTTTCGTCGCTTTCCTGGAGTGCGGGAATGTAAGATAGGTTATCATTGATTATTTAAAAGACCCTTCGAATTTTTTCACGATCTTCTTAACCTCATCGGCATTCTCCGTTTCCATGAGTTGGATGCGGAGTTCTTTTGCGCCATCGAATCCTGATGCATAGGCCTTGAAATGCTTTTTCATGACGTCGAAATTCTTCAGGCGTTTTTTGGGATCGGCGCTATGATAAAGTTTTTCGAAAAGTTTGGCATGAACGGACATGGCATTGAGTTTTTCCTTGATGCTGGGTTTCTTTTTAGAGAAGAACCACGGGTTGCCGAAGATGCCGCGGCCGATCATGGCGCCATCCATGCCTGATGCGGCGATCTTTGCGCGTGCGTCATCGAGCGATGCAATATCGCCATTGCCGAGGATAAGCGTGTGCGGCGCATATTCATCCCGTAGGGCAACGATCTCTGGCGCAAGTTCCCAATGTGCGGCGACGTCCGACATTTCGTTCCGTGTGCGAAGGTGCACCGTAAGGGCGGCAAGATCTTCTTTGAGGAGTGCGGGTATCCATTTTTTAATCTCGTTTTTTGAGTAGCCGATGCGCGTTTTGACGGATACCGGCAGGTCTTGCACCCCGCGAAGTCGTTCCGACGGAGTGGCGGCCGCGCCTCGCTTCGTTGCTTGGATGATCTGTTTTGCAAGTGCGGGATTCTTGATGAGTGCCGCGCCGGCGCCCTGCTTTTCGACCGCCCGATCGGGGCATCCCATGTTGATATCGATGCCGTCAAAGCCAAGCTCTTTGATGGCCGCCGCCGCTTCTTCGAACTGCTCCGGTTTCGAGCCGAAGATCTGTGCGACGATGGGGTGTTCGTCTTTTTGGTGCCACAGGTCGATGAGGATCCTTTCCTTGCCTTTCGAGAGAAGCCCTTCCACGGAGACGAACTCCGTCCAGAAAACGTCCGGGTGTCCGTGTTTTGCGAACATGCGCCGGAACGCCGCGTCCGTGACGTTTGCCATCGGTGCGTTTGCGAAGATCGGTTTCTTCAGTTTTTTCCAGAAATTCTTTGCCATAATTCATTATTAGCATACTGAAATTTTCCAGAAAAGCCATATTTCTTTGAAAAATATTATTTTTTACGGTAAGCTTCATTTTGTCGCCCTCGATCTGGTCGAGGGTCCGTGCTTTTACGATGATTGCTCAAAAAGCATGGATCGTCCGACTAAATCGGACGAAGACCAAAATAAGAAAGCAACAGTATACTCATGATCGAATTTTCCATTCTCAAAAGATCGAAGAAGAGCAAAGCGCGTCTTGGCATTTTAAAGACGCCGCATGGTGAGGTCGAGACGCCGGCGTTCGTGGGCGTTGCGACGAATGCGACCATCAAGGCCTTGCGGAGCGATGAGGTCGTGCGGACGAACACGCAGCTGCTTATTTCGAATACCTATCATCTCCATATCGCGCCGGGCGAGCAGGTTCTGGAAAAAGCCGGCGGCATCAATAAGTTCATGGATTGGCCGCGGCCCACCATGACCGATTCAGGCGGTTTCCAGGTCTTCAGTCTGGGATTCGGCCGCGATCTCGGCGTCGGAAAGGTGGCAAAATCTTTTCCCGGAAAGATCGAACGGCTGGTAGAAAAAAATACCCAGCCGAATCACGTGAAGATCACGGACGATGGCGTTTTCTTCAGGTCGCCGTTATCGGGGAAGGAGATGTTCTTGGGGCCGAAGGAATCGATCGGGATCCAGGAAAAGATCGGTGCCGATATCATTTTCGCATTCGACGAATGCACGCCGCCGGGCGCTACGCGGCCGTATATCGTGACGTCGAGCGAGCGGACGCATCGCTGGGCGGCGGAGTGTTTACGGGCAAGGAGGTCGAAACAGGCGCTCTACGGCATCGTGCAGGGATCTCATTTCAAGGACCTGCGCCAGGAAAGTGCGCGCATTATCAATGCGATGGATTTCGACGGTTTTGGCATCGGCGGCGACCTCGGCGAATCGAAGATCGGAACGCGCGATGTGCTCGGCTGGACGTTGCCGCTTCTCAGCGAAAAGAAGCCGCGTCATCTTTTGGGCATCGGCCATATCGAGGATATCGAGCTGATCATAAAGCAGGGTGTGGATACATTCGATTGCACGGTGCCGACGCACTATGCGCGCCGCGGTGTCGCGTTCACGAGCGAAGGGCGTGTTGATTTCATGAAATCAAACCTGCTGGATGATAAGGATCCTATCGACGCGAAATGCGACTGTCTGGTTTGCAAAAATTATCGCCGGAATTATATCGCGCATCTTGTCCGCGCCCAGGAGATCACCGGCGGCGCGCTTCTCACGTTCCATAACCTGTATTTCTTCAATGCCTACGTGGCCAATGTCAGGGAAAAGATAAAAAAGGGGAAGCTGTAAATTTTGTATCGACTTGCGCCGTCGATGCTTATAAAATTTCTAGAATCTATCCCGATGTGGGGATGGGTTCTCTATTGCGCGAAGTCGAAGCGAAGCAGATGGTTCGTGGGATCGATAATGAAAAGCGAGTTTGCGTCAGGATCGTATTCCGGCGATGTTCCTATCGAAACGGTCGTGAAATTTGCAAGGCTGGTATCTTCGAGATCAAGCAGATCGACGCGATTGGAATAGACAATGAAAAGATGATCGTTGTCCCGGGACCAGAACGAGTTCTGTGCGTCGCTGATGTTCGGAATATTGAAGCGATAATATCCTTCGGGATCGTTGAGCGTGAATATTTCGAGGCTATTTGATTCGATCGTCGCGATGCGCATGCCATCCTCGGTTGCGCTGAAATCTTTCACATCGTCCGCGATCTTCTGGAGGCTTTGCTGTCCCGTATCATAGAGATAAAACGAACCGTCTTCATTGAGGATGCCGAGAAGTCCATTCCGTATCCAGCTCAATTTTTTTGCGGAACCTCCGATCGATATTGTTGAGGATGATATATTTTGGGATGAAGGATCGTAAAAGGACAGTGATGAGGTCGCTTTATTTCCTGAATGGATGAATGCGACCATGTCCGGCGAGTCGGTGGCGACCGCCGCGATGGATTGTCCTTTCGGCGCCGTATCGATCTGGCTGCTTTCGGATCGCGTCATGTCGAGCGAGGCGATCTTTTCTTGGCTTATCGCGATGACGGTGGCGTTGGGCAGGGGATCGAGCGAGAATCCAGCTTCGGAAGTATCGAACCCTGCTCTCGAGAGGATACCTGACATGTTTTTCACGGTTCCGTCCGAGGTGTCAGCGAATTCATAGATTCCTTTCTGGGTTTGGAAGATGATGGATTGAAAATCGGGCGATACGGCGATCAATTTTCCGAAACCAAGCACTTTTCCGTTGTAGGTTATTTCTCCATCCAGCATTTCGAGCACAAGTCCGTTCCTTGATTCTTTGAACCCGGAGATCGTGCCGCTTGCAGCGTTCATTCCCTGCGCGGGGATCAGGACGGCGAATTTATGGTTGGCTACGAGGGCGGGTGCGACGGCAACGTTCTCGTGCCAATCGAGATAACCCGGTGCCGTGAGTACGAGGCGGTAGGTTTTTGGGAACAGATCGGAAATAAGCGTGCCGCGGCTCAGAAATCCAGACTGGTTATCGACGGATTTTCCGTTCAATGATATCTGTGCGTTTTCCGGATAGGAGCGCACATAGATGCCGCCGACCTTGCTGATGCTGAAGCTTGGGAAGTCCATCCGCCAACCCTGCGCAAAGAGGACGACGCCGGCCCCAAGTATGAGGAAAAGGAAGAAACATACATAAAAAAGAGCCTTACGGCCATTTTCTGACATGCCTATATTATAAAATATTCCATTCGACTTTAAAAGGTCTTGCGTTGTACGGGGACATGGTATAATGAATACAGATCCCGTAATGATCTCGGATCAAACAATTATAAAAAGGGATAGCTCGATACCGTGGCCCGTGGGCCGCGGATGTGCCTCCCGACTTTAACTTATCATGGCCAGAGGTCAGACGGGGTTTAACCAAAGATCCGCGCGTAAGCGCGGTT
>CAJAQL010000025.1 GCA_903944135.1 uncultured Parcubacteria group bacterium | reverse complement strand
GCATCATGAACGGGCGTGAGGCGAATCGGCGCGTGGATAAGGAAATAAAATATGGGATATTTTCAGTTGGCCTTTTTATTTATGATTACGAGAACGGAAGGATCGACTGGGTCTCGCGGGAGCCGTTCATTCGGGACAGCGAGGCGCGCACGATAACTTTTGCAAGCCAGTTCGTGCCGCGGGAAAATGGTCGGGGTATTCTCTATGCCCACGTGGATGATTCGTTCGTGCGGGCATATACCTTGGATGCGGAAGCTATCAAAACCCTGTTGCCTTAGTGAAATCTAAAGATGTTTTCCCTCGCGTGCCTTGCGGGGCGGAGAAATTTCTCGCAACGCGGGCAGATGGGCAATGCGGACTGGAGTAATTTTAAGAGAGGTTCTAATATATCCTTATGCCTAAAGACAAGCAATTGATCGTTTTCAACTGGAAGGAAAATCCGGCAACTTCGCGCGAAGCGGACCGGCTTTTTGAGGCGCTTGCAAAAGCGACAGGGAACAAGGCCCGAAAGAATATCGAGATTGTCGCGTGCCCGCCGTTCATCTATCTCCAGGAACTATCCAAAAAACTAATGATCGCGCGTGCTCATTTTTCGCTCGGCGCGCAGGATGTTTTCTGGGAGGATATCGGCGCGTATACCGGTGAGGTCGGTTCCGCGATGCTCCGCGGTATCGGAAAGAACGTGCAATATGTGATCATCGGACATTCGGAACGGCGGCGGTTTCTTGGCGAAACGGATGTAACCGTGAATAAAAAAATAAAAGCTGCGCTTTCAGCGGGATTGCATGTCATTCTTTGTGTCGGTGAACCGAAAGAAGTGCGGAAACAGGGGATCGCCGCGGCTCGGCAATATATTAAAAATCAATTAAAGAAAGATTTACAAGGTCTGGATTCTCGCCTTCGCGGGAACGACAAAAAAAACGGGGATAACAAGAAGGAGAGTTTAATTATTGCCTATGAGCCGATCTGGGCGATCGGAACCGGAAAAAATGCCGATCCTGACGATGCGCGGGATATGACGATCTTCATAAAGAAAGAAACAAGGCAATTTTCCGATGTTCCGGTGCTTTATGGCGGTTCTGTCTCGAGCTCTACGGTCGCGGATTACTTATGTTATACTGAGATCAATGGCGTTCTGGTCGGGGGCGCAAGTTTGCGCGGTGAGGAGATCGTAAAAATGGTGAGAAACGTTCTATAAAAAATAATATTATGGACAAAAAAGATATTCATAAACTTATTCTGCAATATGTCTCGGTGCTGTTCGGGATAATATTTCTGACGGTCGCTATGGGTGCGGTCTCGCGGTGGGGAGGTTCGCTTGCTCCGGCGCGGACGCTTACGGTTTCGGCCGACGGAAAGACAACGGCAACGCCCGATCTTGCCGAAGTTTCGTTTTCGGTGGTTTCGCAGGGAAAAGATCCCAATACGCTGAATGCGGACAATAATCAGGCCATGAATAAGGTCATTGATTTTGTGAAATCGCTGAATGTCGCATCGAGCGATATTACGACCGTGAATTACGATCTCGAGCCGAACTACGAGACCAATACCGTGACGGTGCCTGTTCTTTCGCCCGTTTCGCCCCAGCCAGAATCATCGAATGCTGATTTTATCTCCGTAGGTTCGCCGATCCGGACGATAAGCTCCAGCACGATCTCGGGCTATACGCTCACACAGACCGTGCAGGTGAAGATCCGCGATTTTACGAATATCGCGAAACTGCTTGGGGGATTGCCGCCGCTTGGCGTGAACAATATCAGCGGGGTGACCTTCACCTTCGATAATTCCGACAAGTTTTTGGCGGTTGCGCGTGCTGACGCCATGACAAAAGCCTCGGTTAAAGCCGGGCAAATGGCGGGCGAAGCGGGTGTTTCCCTCGGCAAGGTGGTAAGCGTTCAGGAATATGGCAATGTACCGGTATACTCCAGCTATGCAAAAGCCATACCGATGGCGGCCGGCGTTTCGAATGCTACCGTGTCGCCGACCATCGAGCCGGGAATGCAGGACATCACGGACCAGGTAACGATCGTGTACGAGCTGAAATAAAAATATAACATTTTGCATTCGGCCGTTGTAGCCGAATGCGACTTCCTGCTATGACAAAAAAAGATTTCAGCCTTATGGTTGTTCTTGGCGCCGCCGTCGGACTTTTGATCCAGCCGATCATGACGAACGCTTTGCCGCGGATCGGTCTCAGTATGTTTGATCGCGCATTGATAGTCATTTTCTTCGCCGCGCTTGCACCCTTCTTGATCTGGCTCTCCGAGCTTCTCTCGCGGTTCTTCAAGGGTATCTATCAATTTGCGCAGTTCGCGGCAGTCGGGACATTGAATTCGTTCATTGATATCGGCGTGTTCAATTTTGAAACGGCGATCTACGGAGTAACTCCTGTCAGCACGGCGGCATTCGTCGTGTTCAAGGCCATATCGTTCCTTTGCGGAACGACGAACAGTTTCTTCTGGAACAAATATTGGACATTTTCCTCGAATCGCGCGACGCATCCCGAGGGAGCCATCAAAGAGACCAAGGAAGCGGCGTCGTTCTATGTGATCGCCGGCATCGGTTGGGCGGTGAACGTCGGTGTCGCGACCGCCATAAAATTACTCGAACCGTCGGGAGTTTCCTCGAAATTATGGGTGAATATCGTCGCGCCGCTCTGCGGTATCGCGGCGTCGTTCATCTGGGATTTTCTGGGATATAAATACGTCGTTTTCAAAAAATCATAATCATCCATGTATCCATCACTCTTGCTTCAGAGCGGCTGGGGTTTGCTCTTTTTGCGCATAGCGTTCAGTGCGATCATGATCGCACATGGTTTTTCCAAGGTGAAAAATTTAAAGAAAACCGGTTCCGACTTTGCGGATCTGGGGTTTCATCCCGGCATGTTATGGGGATCGCTTATTGCGCTTCTTGAATTTTTCGGAGGCATCGCTCTGGTTCTTGGGATTTTCACCGTGCCATGTGCGGCGCTTTTTGCGCTGGAATTCTTCACGATCATCATTTGGAAGATCGCAAAGCATGGCGTATTTCTGGGGGGTTGGGAGTTCGATCTTCTGATCCTCGCTTCGGCGATAGCTTTGTTCTTTTCGGGTGCCGGCACGATATCCCTTGACCACCTTTTGATCATCGGCCTTTGATGTCCATGAAGCGTTTTTTCGACACGGTTCCGGGTATTTGCACGTGGCTCACGCTTATTTTGATGTTTCTCCTGTCGTGGCTGTTGCCGGTATGGGTTTCTATTTTCATTATTCTGTTCGATGTCTATTGGCTTTTAAAGACCATTTTTCTTTCCTTCCATCTCCGTGCGACGTTCACGGAAATGAAAAAGAACATGAAGATTGATTGGCTCGCAAGATTGGAGGAACGAAGAACGGATAAAGAGGACAAAGATTGGCGGGATATCGTGCAGCTCGTCATCTTGCCGATGTATAACGAGCCGTACGAGGTCGTCCGGGAGAGTTTTCTGCGCTTGGCCGCAGCGCACTATCCCAAGGATAAAATGATCGTCGTCCTCGCGCTCGAGGCGCGCGCGGGTACGGACGCACGGGAAACAGGGAATCGGATCGAGGCGGAGTTCAAAGACACGTTTTATAAATTTTTGATCACGGTGCATCCCGACGGATTACCCGACGAGATTCCGGGCAAGGGATCGAACGAGTCGTGGGCGGGAATGCGCGTGAAAGAAGGGATCATCGATCCCGCGGGGATCTCTTACGATCGCATTTTGGTTTCGGTTTTCGATATCGATACGCAGATCTTTCCGGAATATTTCGGCCGCCTTACCTATACTTTCTTCTCGTCCCATGACCCGCTACGCGCGATCTATCAGCCCGTTCCGCTCTTTGTCAACAATCTTTCCGAGTCGAATGCGCTCTCGCGCGTCGTTTCGTTCTCCTGCACCTTCTGGCAGATGATGCAGCAATCGCGGCCCGAGCGGCTGACATCGTTCTCTTCGCAATCCATGTCGTTTGAGACGCTTACTGAGATCGGATTCTGGCAGAAAGATATCGTTTCCGAGGATTCGCGCATTTTCTGGCAGGGCTTCTTCCGTTACCATGGGGATTTCCGCACCGAACCGCTTTTCTTTCCGGTCGCCATGGATGCGCCATCCGCGCCGACGTTCTGGGGAACGATGAAGAACATCTACAAGCAGCAGCGCCGGTGGGCGTGGGGTTCGGAGAACGTTCCTTATCTCCTCGAAGGTTTTCGCGAGGACAAAACGATTTCGAAAAAGAAACGCTGGTATTGGACGTTCAATGCCATTGAGGGCTACCATTCATGGGCCACGAATTCCCTGATGATCTTCGCTTTGGGCTGGTTGCCGCTCTTTCTTGGCGGCAAGCATTACAATGAAACCTTGCTTGCGTACAATCTGCCGCATATCACGCGTTTCATTATCATGCTTTCCATGATTGGCGTTGCGAGCTCTGCGGTCTTGAGCATTTTGATCCTGCCTCCGCGGCAGGAAAAATTAAGGATCAGGGATTACGGCGTTTATATTCTCCAATGGGTGCTCATGCCGTTCACGCTCATTATATTCGGGGCATTGCCGGGCATTGAAGCGCAGACTCGCCTTGCCCTGGGCGGCAAATGGCGGCTTGGTTTCTGGGTAACGCCCAAGGGGCGTCACCCAGAAACGGGAAGGGGGTCGGGGAAACGGTAGTTTCCCCGTGTAGGAAGGCAGGTCCGATAGGACCGCCGGAAACCGAGAGGTTTCCGGGGAG
>CAJAQL010000024.1 GCA_903944135.1 uncultured Parcubacteria group bacterium | reverse complement strand
TGAGATCCGGCACCTGACACGACCCAAGGGAATAGATATAATTCTCGCATGCGCCGGTAAAGCCCATTTTCGAAATCGCCGATTGATCGATGTACGGACAATTTGACGGCAATGATGGCGTAAATTTGTTCGAATTCCCGATATAGCCGATGCACTCGTTGAGCCGGAGATTGAACGGTCCGGAGGAGGAATAAATGTAAACGTTCTGATTCTGCTTGATCACGATATCGCCGGCCGCCGAGAGGCCTGACGGGTCATAAAAATTAATCGCCCGGGGAATATACTCGTCGCCCCTGTTCGTCTTGATCTGCCACCCCGTGATATCCACCGTATCGCTTGCACTGAGTCCGTAAGATAAAAGAGAGATCGTCCCATACGAATAAAAGTTCCCCGCCGAAGCGCCGCCGAAGGTTATCTTTTTGAAGTAAGGAGAAAGTTCGGCAAGCGTGAACCCCTTCGGGATCTCCGAAGCGGGAATGGTCGTTGTGGCGCTCGGTTGCGGCTGTACGTTCACATTTGTCGGCTCGCTGCTTGAACTCGAAAGTACGGATACTGGTTGAGATTTCGGTGCCGAGAAAGTGGTAGCATTCCCCCCTGCGGACAGGGTCGATGATGCGGGAACAAACCAGCTGGAAGCCTTATAGTTGAAAAGCGAGGCGAAAGGAGCTCCGATCTTTCCTAAAAAATTCGACTGAACCACAAAAATCACGAGCCCAAGGACGAAGACACCGAACAGAATAATGATGATCTTATTGCCCATGGTTTTTATTTTTATCCTCTATGCTGAGCTTTACGGAATATCCTTTAGCGGACTCCGAGAGACTCCCCGCAAGGTTCGGCGTGAGGAATTTGAAAATTTTAGATAACGATGTTCACTAATTTTTTATCGACATAGATGATCTTCTTCGGCGCGGCGGAACCGATCGTCCGCTTTATGTTTTCATCCGCAAGCGCCGCAGCTTTCGCGTCTTCTTCGGTCACGGACGCATCCATCTGCAGGGTGCCGCGCATCTTACCGTTCACCTGAAGCACGATCGTAACCGTGTCTGCGATCAACCATTTCGGATCATGAACCGGCCACGATTCGTGATGGATCGAGGTCGCATGACCGAACGTTTCACGCCAGATCTCTTCCGTGACATGCGGCGCGAACGGAGCGAGAAGCTTAAGAAAAATTCCGAAATCGTCCTTCGTTGTTCCATGCTCTTCAAACCCATTCAAAAGGATCATGAGTGCGGATATCGCCGTATTGTAGTGAAGATCCTCGATATCCTCGGTCACCTTCTTGATCGTCTTATGAAGAAGAGAATGGATTTCTTTTTCTGAAGAAACATGTATCCCCGCCTCCGCAGGAACGGCAGAAAACTTATTGCCGGCATATTGCCATACCCGCTTCAAAAACCGCTCGATACCCAGAACGCCCGCGTCGCGGAAATCACCGCCCTGTTCGAAAGGCGCAAGGAACATCAAATACATGCGGAGCGTGTCCGCACCGAAGTTCGCGATGTATTCGTCCGGATTCACGACATTCCCCTTTGACTTCGACATCTTCGCGCCATCCTTGATGATGAGCCCATGCGCGCGGAACTTTTTGAACGGTTCCTCGAAATCAACGAATCCCCAATCGTGGAGCGCCATGGCAACGAAGCGGACATAGAGCAGATGCAGAACCGAGTGTTCCGCGCCGCCGGTATAAAGTGCGGCCGGAAGCCAATGTTTTACCCGCGCGTCGTTCAGGGCTGATTTTTCGTTCCGTGTATCCAAATAGCGCAGATAATACCATGCCGAATCGAGGAATGTATCGGAAACATCCGTCTCGCGCCGCGCCGTCGCGCCGCACGCCGGACACTTCACTTCATAAAATTCCTTGTCGGTCGCAAGTGGCGATACACCGCTTCCGGTCGGACGAAAATCTTTGACGTACGGCAAAAGTACCGGCAGGTCTTTTTCATCCACCGCATACCAGCCGGGCATATCTTTATGCTCACCTTTCTCTGCTTTTGCACAGGCATCGCAGAAGATCATCGGGATCGGCGGCCCCCAATAGCGCTGGCGCGAAATGATCCAGTCACGCAAACGAAATTGCGTCTTCAATTCGCCGCGAACGAATTTCGTGATCTCCTTTTTTGCTGTTTCCGAATCCATGCCATCAAACTTTTTGGAGTTCACCAAAAGACTGTCTTTTCCCAATCCAGGGAAAACACTTCCTTTATAAAATTCATCAAGCGATGCATTACCGAATTCCGCGATATCAATAGGTGGAAAAACGATTCTGATTGGTAAATGAAATTTCTTTGCAAATTCGAAATCACGTTCATCATGCGCCGGGACCGCCATGATGGCGCCGGTGCCATAGGAACCCAAAACATAGTCCGCGACCCAAACCGGAATTTTCTCGCCATTCGCGGGATTTATGGCGTTAATTTCTTTCAATTCGACGCCCGTCTTCTCGCGACCCTCAGCGCTTCGCTCTTCATTGTTCTTGCTCTTTGCTTCGGTGATGTATTTTTCAACCGCTGGCCAATTTTCGATCTTTGATCTCAGGTTCTCGATGATCGGGTGCTCCGGCGACACAACCAAATACGTCGCACCGAAAAGCGTATCGGGCCGCGTCGTAAAAACCCGGATATTGGATATCGAATCTTGGATCTTGAATTCGATCTCCGCACCCTCGCTTCGTCCGATCCAGTTTTTTTGTGCGATCTTCACTTTTTCCGACCAATCCAATTTCTCAAGATTGTTCAAAAGCTGATCGGCATATTTTGTGATACGGAACGACCACTGTTCGAGCTCTTTTTTTATAACGACTGTGCCGCATCGCTCGCACTTACCATCTTCCACCTGTTCGTCCGAAAGCACGGTCTGGTCCTTCGGACACCAATTCACCGATTGCCGTTTGCGATAGGCAAGATCATGCTTCCACATCTGCACGAAGAGCCACTGCGTCCAGTGATAATATTCCGGCTTATAGGTTTCGACGCGTTCGTTCCAGGCAAATCCGTTGCCGATCTTCTGGAGCTGATCATAAAAATGCGCTTCTGACTTTTTTGCCTGATCAACCGGATGCGTACCGACCTTCATCGCATAATTTTCCGAATGGATGCCGAATCCATCGAGGCCAATCGGTTCGAACACATCGTAGCCTTCCATCCGCTTCTTGCGGCCATAGATATCCGAACCCGTGAACGCATACATATTCCCCACATGAAGACCTTCGGCCGACGGGTATGGGAACATCATGAGGTTGAAAAAAGGCTTTTTTGCCCCGTCTAAATCCGGCTCGTAAACGCGCTCTTCCAGCCACTTTTTCTGCCATTTCGGCTCGATTTCCCGGGGATCATATTTCATTGCCATTATTCCCATAATAAAACAGAACAGCGCCATTGGATAGACCCGAAGACACTGTTCGAGAACGGCACGTTTGTTCATTCAAGTGAACAAACAAATAAGGAATCCCTCCGCAAAAACCGATTCCGGACAGACGATCACAATCCCATCATCGCATCGTATTGCGCATAAACCTTTATGAGTTCGGGCACTTTTGGATTGTTCCAATCGTGCATCCACTCCGAAACAAGCGTCTCCCAGGTGATAGGCACCACTCCCGCTTGCAGCATGCGCTTGATGCCATAGTTATGCGCATCCTGCGTCGCGTCGCCAGCGGCATCCATAAGGCCATAAACGTCCATGCCTTCGCGCAGGGCATGTAAAGCAGTGAAGGAAAAACACATGCTGGTCCAGAGACCTGAAATAACCAGCTTCTTCCGCCCCGCCGTCTTCACGGCCGCGAGCACGGCATCGTCTTCCATGGCGTCGAAACCGGGAACCTTGCGGGCAATCGTCACCTGCTTCGGAAATAAATCGGCGATTTCTTTGATGAATTCCCCATTTCCCTCCGGATGAATAGCGGTGAGCACCGTCGGTACGGCCAGGATACCAGCAGCTTTCGCCGCGGCAACGGCGCTGTTTTTTATGATCGTCCGATCCCCCGAACCGACGCCCTTGAACATGGCAGGCTGATAATCAACCAGCAACAACACGCTATTTCCGGCAGCTAAAAGATCCAATTTTGAATTGTCCATATGAAAAAAAATTAATTTTTGTTTCGATTCGACTTTGAAGATCCTCTCTATTATACCAAACCTTAAGGCAAAGACGGGATATGATATAATCCATTCATGGCCCTTCTTAAAAAAGTGATTTTGTTTCTCCTTGTTTTTTCCTTTATTTTTTATTTTGTAAGAACGAACGACGAATATAATACCCGGATCCTTCTTGCTGATCTTGGCGGCATCCCGACGCTCTTCGGGTCGGTCAGCACCATATTCGGCCTTCTTGCGGCATTCGCCATTCAAAAACAGTGGGAGAATTGGACCGCTCTTTCGGAAGCAGTGAATGGCGAGGTTGATAGTTTGGAAAAACTTTATCTCTGGTCGGATCATTTTCCGGAAAAAATAAAAACGCCGTTCCATGAGAATATAAAAAAATATACGGCACTGGTCGTTGAGCATTGGCAATCGATAGAGCATGGCGAAAAAACTCCGGAGCTCGACCGTGCGCTCAGGGCGCTGAATGACGATATCTATCGCATCTTCACGGAAGCACCTGAGTTGATGCCCACCTCCTTCTCGCTTTTCTCAAACGTCATGCAGTATCGCTCGTATCGCGTTCAAGACAGCGCCCGCCATATGCCGCATATCTTGAAACAAACCCTGGAATACGCGGCATTTCTGCTTATCTTCCTTTCAATGTTCATCGGGGTAAAAAATATCGGACTTGCATTTCTCTTTACGGCGAGCATCGCATCCCTTGCATTTTTGATCTTTTTGGTACTGATTGATCTTGATAATCCCCTGAAACCCGGAAGCTGGCATATCACAACCAAGGACTACGAAGAATTGCTTGCGCGGATCGAGGCCCGCGAAAAAAATGCGACCATCGGATGAATATTCTCGCCATCGAAACAAGCTGTGACGAAACCGGCGTTGCCCTGCTTCGCGCAACCGGAGGACTTCGCGCGCCTCAATTTTCCGTTCTCGCGAATCTCGTGTCATCGCAAATACCCATCCATCGCCCCTTCGGCGGTGTCGTACCGAATCTTGCAAAACGTGAGCATCTTAAGAATCTTCCCCTGCTGTGGGAGGAAATTTCACGCCATGATCCGAAATTCATGAAAAAGATCAACCTCATAACGGTAACGGTCGGGCCGGGACTCGAACCGGCGCTCTGGACCGGGATTGAATTCGCAAAGAAACTCGCGAAGGAATACAAAAAACCGCTCATTGGCGCGAATCATCTTGAGGGCCATTTGTACAGCTTTTTGTTGCCCGCAAAGATCGGGATGTCCGACGTTCACGATCCGATATCTAGAATCTTCCCGGCGACGGCGCTCATTGCAAGCGGCGGACATACCGTCCTTCTCCGCATGGAATCATTTTCAAAATGGCGCCGTCTCGGCGAAACGCGCGACGATGCTGCGGGAGAAGCGTTTGATAAGGTCGCGCGCCTGCTTGATCTTCCCTATCCCGGCGGCCCGGAGATCGAAAGGCTTGCCGCCGCGGGAGATCCGAAAGCCATAGCGTTCCCACGCCCGATGTTGCGCGAAAAAAATTATGACTTCAGCTTTTCGGGGCTTAAAACCGCGGTGCTCTACTATTTAAAAGAGAACGAAGAAAAGAGAACAAAGAGAGAGTTTAAATGCGATGTTGCCGCATCGTTCCAGCAAGCCGCCGTTGATGTACTTGTTTTAAAAACGATGCGGGCCGCGGAAGAATTCGATGCCCGTTCCGTCATTCTCTGTGGCGGCGTCGCTGCGAACGGAAAACTCAGAAACGATATGCAACACGCAGCGAAAAAATCAGGACTTTCTTTTTTTGTTCCGAACAACGCCTATAATTCCGATAATGGCGCCATGATCGGCGCCGCGGGATATATGGCGCATCTTCGCAAAAAAACCTACCGCCTCTCCGCACAGGGAACGCTCGATATCTGATCTCGTCGTTTTATATAATTAATTGTGTCCCTGCGCAGGCGGGAACCCGGATTTATCTTTTCCGGATTCCCGCTTTCGCGGGAACGCCAAGAAATATGAGAATGGCGTTATTTTGCTACTGCTGCGGAGCGCTGTCAAAAGCCCGCGCTGAGACGCTCGTCTCCAGATTCGCCGCCGACCAGGATACCGTGTTGTCGTTCGGCTCGACGCCCACCGCGATCGTAACGCGAGGATTCCATGTGTCAGTCGCATTTGATTGAGGATCGTTCTCAAGATTTCCAAACAGCGTAAAATTAAGGTAGGTGGTCGAAACATTACTGCTCGTGAGAGGTGAAAGCGATCCTCCGTTTTCCGAACTGTCGCCCCGCTCCAAAACGCCATCCCGCAGAACATAGTCGATCTTATCATGAGAGGCATTATAAAATTCGACGCCATTGCGGCAGGTCCATGTCGGCACAGCGGCATTATCGCTGGTGCAATCGGTAATGATGACGTTGTCCCCACCCAGTTGCTGCGACACACCATTGCATGCATCGGACGGAACGGTTGATGAAGGCTCATGGCAAAAAAGATATCCTGTCCTCATTTCACGGGTCATCTCTTCAAGCGCGATACTGATGTTGCTTTCCGCGGACATCATTGAGGCAACTTCGCGCTCCGTCCGCAGGGCCCTCACAAATCCTCCCGCCGCGATGGCGACCAAAATCGAAAAAAGCGCGATGGCGACCAAAAGTTCCACAAGCGTGAATCCCGATGACCGATCTTGATTTTTAGGCGAGATTAATACCATTTGTAAAATGTGTCTTCAAGCTGGATGCTATCTGAAACTCCGGAAAAACCCGGGAACCATACGATAGAATCGACCGTGATCTCATCACCGTTCAGCGTCATGGTGATCTCACGAGTGAAACCCGTCAGAACTGCATTGGCATCATTACCTTCGTTATAGTCATAAAGTTGTGTCGTATCGGGGTGATAATAAAGATAATCATTACTGCTATATTGCTTTGGAGTATTTCCGGGGGTACAGTCGACCGTAGAATAATCGATTTCGAATCCCTGATGAATGGCATACAGTTTATTATAGCAATCGCCCCAACCGATTCCCTGATTGGCGTTCAGCTGCGCATAAAAATCATGATCGATAAGATTTTTTGCGACCTCGATACCCTCGGAGGCAAGATAGGTCGCGGTTACGTTATTTGCAGTCACCCTGCTCAAGGCAAGCGATTGCGCCAGGAGAGATGAGATACCCAAAAAACTGACGGTAAGCATCGTGATCGCCACCATAACCTCAATGAGCGATTGTCCGCTCCGGGACGAAGGATCAGATTGGGGATGAATGTTTTTCATAAAAGTTTTCTTTTGTTGTTGCACCTTCCCTCGTTCTTTTTTTAGAAATTCACTTGCCCAGCCGAATTGATCGAGATAGTATGCGATGCTTGTCCATCGGACGACGATAAATCTATCGAAGCCTGATCCATAAGAGCTCCCGATCCGTCAAAAATAAGCGTATCGGGATCCGGGGGATAAAAAAGAATTGCAGCGGGCATGCTGGCTCCCGAAAAGGTGATCCCGTTTTGAGGGTGAATCAGCCATGTTTCATCGGTGTATTTCTTCTCGGAATTGGAAACTGAATTCCAAGTGATGTTCGCTTTACCGATATTACACGTCGTAGTCGCGGGGACATAAGCGAAAATCGAATAGGTTTCATTCGAAGTGTCGAATGCAACGCCATAACCGCATGCCGCGCCGGCGGAATTGCTGTAGGTCGCGATAGCAAGAGAACGAGCCTGCAGGATGAACTGGGATATCTTCGTTTCTTCGACGGAAAGCGCCATCTGATCCCGTTCGACGCCGCTATAGCCAACCGCAAGCGCCGCCATCATAGCCGAGATCGCTACGACGATAAGGACTTCGATAAGCGTAAAACCGTTCCTTGAATCCATTTTTAAATTGTATCACATCCCGACGGGAATCGACCTGTAATGTCGGTTCTGAATCCCGTCCAAAACGAGGTTTCATTTTTCTGTCGTGGTTCCGGGAGCGGAACCATCCGTGCTTCCGGTCTTTTGCATAAAGCACGGGTCCTCCGGCTAAGCCGGAGGATGACAGAAAGAATATGGATTCCCGCATTCGCGGGAACGACAGGAGCTTTATAGTCCAATGAGATGCAGATACCACTGCGCCATAGGTGCGCCGCAAAAGAAGATGAAGGCCGCCCCAAATGCGAGAAACGGACCGAATGGCAGCACTCCTTTCATGGTTGTCTTTTTTGAGACGATCAGGAAAATACCCACCAACGCACCGCATATGAAAGCGCACATAATGACAGGGATAATATCGGGCCAACCAAAGAGAAGTCCAAGTGGCAAGGCGAGCTTCACATCACCCATGCCAATGCCCTTGCCGCGCGTCACAAGGATCAGAAACTCGAAAAATATAAATCCGAAGATAGCGCCCACCACCCGGCTTGTCCAAAGATTTCCGTTCAGGCCAAACATGTCGCCAAGCGAACCCATGAGGGATCCGCTTCCCTCCGGCGACACGACGAGAGAAGCACCGAGAGCGATAGCAACGGCGCCGAGCGCGATGTTCAGTTCGTCGGGCACAATGCCAATCCTGATATCGATCACCGACATGAGGAGAAATATGAGGAATGCGAGCGTCCAAAGAGCGGCAATGAACAGTGCCAATGGACCCCCGTCAGTAAGCGCCGCAAGGCGCCATGGAACCGCAACGAAGATCAAACCTGAAATAAACTCGACGGCTGGATATTGCAAACTAAGCTTCGCCTTACAACGACGACAACGGCCGCCTTGAACAAGAAAGCTGAAAAGAGGTACGAGCTCGAACCATCGAAGCGTCTCTTTACAGTGCTCGCAATGAGAACGCCCACCGATAACTTTCGGATCAAAAACAAAATGCTCGCCATTGTAACGCATAGAAACAACATTCAAAAAACTCCCGATCACGATACCAAAAACAAAAAGGAAGAAAGAAACCATGGGTCTATTTTAACTCACTTATGTCATTCCGGCGACCCGCGGCGCCGTCCCCGCGGAGGCGGGGATCCGTGCTTTATAAAGACCGGAAGCACGGATGGTTTCGCTGGAGCCTGCACTTGCGGAGGCGATTGGGACCACGACAGAAAGGACACAGACAACGCAAAACGTTTCATATATAAAAATCTCCGCAAGGTGCGGAGATTTTTATATATCTCTAGAAAACTTTAGAGCGAGAGGCAATACTGTTTGTCTGATGCGCCCGCGCACGTGAAATTGGTCGGCTCGCACTCCCCGGAACCTGTTCCATAAATCGACGGCGTTGCATAACCCTGGAATGCCGTGCTATTTGTTTCGAGTTGGGCGGCGATAATATATCCCGACTGACTCGAATTGGCGCAATAGCCATAATGCACGCCATTGCTCGGATCATCAGGAACCTGCGTCACGCCAATATTCTGCGTTTTGTCCGTCAGCGCCGTCGTTAAGCCAGCCCAATCGCTTGCTGATGGATAGTTGCCGTTCTTGTTGTAATACAGTTCCAGCCCGGTCTGCACCTCACGAAGATCCGAGATGCGCCGCGCATCGCGGCCCTGCTGCTGGGTCGGCCCAAGACCGACGAGCACCACAGAAGCGAGAATGGCAATGATCGCGACCACAATAAGGATTTCAATAAGAGTGAAGCCCTGTTGTTTTCTTTTCATAATTATGAAGATATTTTTTCGACCATTTTTAAAAGTATACCATATTGTATATTGCAAAACCTATCTTTGATAAGTTCTGTTGGGTCGACCCTGGTAAAGCATCTCGATTCCCGCAACAGATCCCTCGCTGGACTCGGCATGATAAAATAAGGAAAATTTACTTATCTTTATATGCTTGCTGTCAAACTGTAGAGCGGCACCAGGATCGAGGCAAAGAGCAAGCCGACCAAAAGCCCCATGCCGATCAAGAGGACCGGCTGAATGAGATCGGCAAGATTGTCCGCAACCTCGTTCGCTTGGCGGGTATAGATCGCCGCGACGCGGCTGAACATTTCTTCGGTCTTACCTGTCTTTTCACCGATGCCGACCATCTGGGGAACAAGCGTGGGGAAATAGTCTGGATGTTGCGCCAAACTTTCCGAGAGAAGCTGGCCCTGCCGCACATCTTCCGTCACGCTGCGCAAGATATCGGTATACGGAACGCTGTCCATCATGCTCTCCATAATCTCGAGCGACTGGGCAATGGGAATTCCTCCATGAATGAGCAGCGCCATAGCATTGCCGAAACGCGCCATAAGGAGCGGAAGATAGACTTTTTTGACGATCGGCAGACGGATTTCCACCTCATCCCAAAGAGCTTTTCCTTCATCCGACCGGAAATAGTCCAACACGATGAAAACGATAAAGAAAACAGCAACAATGACCGCCGCCCACCATTTTTGTAAAAATGTTCCGAGGCCGAGAAAAATTGCCGTATACCAGGGAATGGAAACGTTGCTTTCCTGAAATATCGGCTCGATCTGAGGGAACACAAACGTCAAAAGGATAAAACCAACCACGAGAAAAAGGCCGAGAAGCACTCCCGGATAAATGAGCGCAGAAGATGCTTTCGATGCCAGGTTCCCTTCGCGCTCCGTATAATCAGCGAGGAACGTCGCCGCTTCGTTCAGATTGCCCGTGACCTCGGACGCCCGGATCATCGCCGTATAATAGGATGGAAAAGTTTTTCCCTGACGCTCAAGCGCCTGAGAAAAAGAAAGTCCGCTGTTTATGTCCTGCGCAATCTGAACCGTCGCGTCCTTCAGGACGCTATTGGTTGTTTGTTCGCCGAGCGTCACCAATGCATCGTTCAAAGGAAGCCGCGCATCAAGAAGAGTTGCAAGCTGGCGCGCAAAGATGACCATATCCTTCCGCCGCACGCGATTCACGAATCCGGAGATCCCTTCAAAAAATTGCTTCTTCTCGGCAGAAGCAACGCTCAAAACAAACAGATCGTGGCTTGCTAATATCTGAAGCGCCGTGTCGCGGTTACCGGCCTCAATAAATCCTGCCTGTAATTCCCCTTCTTTAGTTCTCGCTTGATACTTGAATTTCATAAATCTTCCTTGTCATACCCAGATCCAGGTTCATTCTTTCCTGGATTCCGGCTGGAGCCTGTACCCGCGCAGGCGGACACCGGAATGACAAAATTGATACTATTACATTTTTTCCAAAAGTATCTGCAGTTCGGCGGGATTCAATGAATAGAGCGCCGCATTATCGAAAGAAACTTCCTTGTTCTTCACCAAGTTCGCCAAAGAGCGGTTCAGGGTGACCATGCCTTCTTGCAAACTTGTTTCAATAACAAGGTCGATCTGATATACCTTGCGCTCACGGATAAGATTTCTGATCGCTGGATTCACGATCATGATCTCAAGCGCCGGCACACGGCCTCCCGAGATGCGCGGCAGGAGTCTCTGTGAAACGATAGCGACCAAGGTCGCCGCAAGCTGGGAAGCGATCTGCTCCTGCTGCTCTGCCGGAAAGGAGTCAATGATGCGGTCAATGGTTTGCGAGGCGGAATTCGTGTGGAGAGTGGCGAAAACCAAGTGGCCTGTTTCGGCGGCCGTCATTGCCGTAGAGATGGAAACAACATCGCGCATTTCTCCGATCATGATAACGTCGGGGTCCTGGCGCAAAATGGTCCGCAGGGCGACATGGAATCCCGTCGTATCACTGCCGACTTCGCGCTGGGATATGATGCATTTATCCTGCGTAAAAAGATATTCGACAGGATCCTCGATCGTTATGATGTGGTCCGACTGTGCGTGATTGATCTCATCAAGAATAGCGGCAAGCGTCGTCGATTTCCCGTGACCCGCAGGACCCACCACCAACACGAATCCCTGGGAAAGATTGGTGAAGTCGTGAATGATCGGCGGCAAGTTGAGCTCTTCGACGCTTCTGATCCGGGAAGGGATCAGACGGAGCGCAGCAGCAAGATAACCGCGCTGATAATAAGCGTTCACCCGAAAACGCGCCTTGTCCTCGAAACTGTATGCAAGGTCGATCTGGCGATCTTTTACCAGCTTCTCTTTCTGACCCGGAATGGTCATGAGCTCGGAAATAATACCCTCGGTCATTTCCGGTGTCATGATCGGCTCTTTTTCGAGCGGGACCAGAATACCATCGATACGCAATGTTGGTTTTCGACCCACCGCAAGATGCAGGTCTGATGCATTTTGCCGCGCTGTTTCCGTCAGAAGATCATCCAATTTTTGTTTATAGTCATCCATAAGAAAATTATAGCATAATTTTTGATTGTCATTCCGATTTGTCGCGCCAAAGGCGGGAGCCTTACGAGAAATCCCGCAATATCGAGATATGAGATACGAAGTACGAATTATCATTCATATCTCGTATCTCATATCTTATTCTTCCGTTTCGCGCAGAACCTCCTCAAGCGGCAATAATCCTTCAAGTACCTTGATAATGCCATCTTGGCGAAGCGTGATCATCCCCTGCCGTTTCGCTTCTTGTCCAATTTTTTGAATAGTGGATCCGGACACGATAATCTCCTCAAGCTGAGGCGTCATCCGCAGAACCTCAAAGATCGCCGCGCGGCCCTGAATGCCTTTTCCCTTACAAACCGTACAGCCCGGCGCGCGCCATATTTTGTATGGTTTTGCATAAGAAGCAGTGACTTCTTCGGGGAGACCCGCGAGCGCACGGGCGATGATCTCCTGCATCGGGGCCGACGCTTCTTCTTGAGCCTTGCAATTCGGGCAAAGGACGCCGATCAATCTTTGGGAGATCATCAAATTCATGGCGACCGGCAAAAGGAACGGCTCCACTTTCATATCAATGAGGCGAGGCACGACGCCTGCGGCATTATTGGTATGAAGCGTCGAGAGAACGATATGGCCGGTCAATGCCGCCTGAACAGCAAGGCCCGCCGTTTCATTATCGCGAATTTCGCCGACCATAATGACGTCGGGGTCCTGGCGAAGTATTTCCCGGAGTCCGGACGCAAAATCATATCCGATCTCAGGCCGTACCTGCGACTGATTAACGCCGGATACGAAATATTCCACCGGATCCTCAAGAGAAACGATGTTCACGCTTTCCTTGTTGAGCTCCTGAAGAAAAGAATAGAGCGTCGTCGTTTTTCCTGATCCCGTCGGTCCTGTGAGAAGGATCATGCCGAACGGCTTCTCAAGCCCCGCTTTCACCGCTTCAAGATTCTTATAACGGAACTGCAGGCTGTCAAAATTCTTCAGACCGGTCGTCGGATCGAGCACGCGGATAGCGACCTTCTCGCCCATCGGCGTCGGAAATGTCGAAACACGGAAATCGACATCCTTATCGAGGAGCCGCGACCTGAAGCGGCCATCCTGCGGAATGCGGGTCTCATCGATCTTCAGACTGGAAATGACCTTCACGCGGGAAATGATCGGCTGTGCAAGTTCGGCTGGCAAGGAAGCGACCTGGCGAAGATCGCCGTCGATGCGGAACCGTATGCGGAGAGATTTTTCTTCCGGTTCGATATGGACGTCCGATGCGCGGCTAAAAACAGCCTCTTTTAAAGTATCGGCGACGATCTTAATGACAGGAGCATCTTCATTGCCCTTGACCGCGGCGAGATCGATCGCCAGTTGATTCGACGATCCTTCCTTTACATTAAGCGACTGGACCGCCTTCGCAATCTCGGAACGATACGGCGAATAGCGGCGTATGACCGCCTCCCAATCGCCGTATGAAATAAGATAAACACCCAAGTTCACATGATTCTGCCGCGCAATGAATTTCACGGCATCCTGGGCTTTCGTGTTGTCGGGATGCAGCATGCCGACAATAAAAAGATTATCGGCGAGGGATATCGGCGCGACCCCATAAGTACGCACGGTCTCCTCCGGAATGAATCCCAAAAGCTTTGCGTCGATCGCCGCCGCATCTATTTTTTGATAGGGCACATTCGTGAGTGCGCTCTTCAGCTCCGCGATCTTAACGTCGGGAATCAAGCGTTCCCGTTGAATGATCGCCTCCGCGGACTCATTATTCACTAAAATATCGCGCCGGAGACGCGCCACGGTCGGCGCAGGAAGCAAACCCTGCTTCTGGATCTGATCAAGTAATTGGTCGTCGGTCATTTGATCTTATTATACAACAAATAAAAGAAGTCATCTTCCGCGGAGGTGGAGGATCCATGCTCCTTGTCCTATATTTTCTTGAAGCGTATCTCCGTGGAGGCAAACCATCCATGCTCCAAATCCGCAAAAAACGGATCCCCGCGAAAGCGGGAATGACAATAAAATGATACCTCGAAATTCGACTTCGATTTTATCAAAAAATCCCCTGCTCTCGCGGGGGATTTTTATCTATCTTTTCTTTCCTTCAATGATAAGCTGGGTCACGTTGGCTGGGGCCGGCTCATAATGATCGAATTCCATCGTGAAAGATCCTCGACCCTGAGTCAAGGATCGCAGCTCGGTCGTATAGCTGAACATTTCGGAAAGCGGCACTTTCGCATCAATGACCTTGAGACCCGGACGATCGGTGATCTCCTCGATCCTGCCGCGCTTCGAGTTCAAGCTGCCCGTTATCTCACCGAGGAAATCGGTCGGGATAAGCACCTGGATCTTCATGATCGGTTCCAAAATGACCGGCTTCGCGCGCTTCGCAGCTTCCTGAAACGCCATAGAACCGGCGATCTTGAACGCCGCCTCGGAAGAATCGACTTCATGGAATGAACCGTCATAAAGCGTTACCTCGACATCGATGACCGGATATCCCGCAAGAATACCGCGATCGAGCGATTCTCTGACGCCTTTTTCCGTCGGATTGATGAACTCCTGCGGAATGGCGCCTCCCTTGATCTCATTCAAAAAGACGAATCCTTTTCCGCGCTCGAGCGGTTTCACGCGGAGCCAGACGTCGCCGTATTGACCACGGCCGCCGGACTGCTTGATATACTTTCCTTCCGCTTCTCCTTCGCCCATGATCGTTTCCTTGTAAGCGACCTGTGGACGTCCGACGTTCGCTTCCACGCCGAATTCGCGCTTCATGCGGTCAACAAGGACTTCGAGATGCAGCTCGCCCATGCCGGAAATGATCGTCTCGCCCGTATCAGGATCGCCTGCAACGCGGAATGTCGGATCTTCTTCAGCAAGGCGATGAAGTGCCGTGCCCATTTTTTCCTGGTCAGCTTTCGTTTTCGGCTCAATGCGAATACCGATGACCGGCTCCGGGAAAGTTATCTTTTCCAGAATGATAGGATGCTCCGGATCGCAAAGCGTATCTCCGGTCGTCGTGCTCTTGAGGCCCACGATTGCGGCAATTTCACCTGAATAAATCTCTTCGACTTCTTCGCGCACGTTCGCGTGCATGCGCACGATACGGCCGATACGCTCCTGGACGTTCTTGGTCGAGTTCAAGATATACGACCCGCGCTTGATGATCCCGGAATAATTCCGGAAGAACGCCAGGCTTCCGACGAACGGATCGGTCGCGATCTTGAACGCGAGGCCAGCGAACGGCTCTTCGTCTTTCGGATGACGTTCAATGATCTCTTCTGTCTTCATATCGTGCCCCTTGACCGGCGGGAGGTCGGTCGGCGCCGGAAGATAATCGACGACCGCATCGAGCATGAACTGCACGCCCTTGTTCTTGAGTGCTGATCCGCAAAGCACCGGAATGATCTTGTTCGCAATGACGGCTTTCCGCAAAACGCGGCGAAGGTCTTCGAGTGTCGGCTCCTTGCCGTCGAGATACGCCGACATCATTTCATCGTCGTTCTCGGCGATTTTTTCAATAAGATCATGGCGCGCTTTTTCCACCTCAGCTTTCATATCGGCCGGAATTTCTATCTCGACGATGTTCTCGCCGTGTTCCCCCTCAAAACCGAAAGCCTTGTTTTCCAATAAGCATACAACGCCTTTCAGGTCCGATTCGAGACCGACCGGCAACTGGATCGGCATCGCGTTCGGCGTCAGACGATCAATGATCGACTGGAAGCTCTTTTTGAAGCTCGCACCCATGCGGTCAAGCTTATTGATGAAGCAGACGCGCGGCACATTATATTCATCAGCGTAGCGCCAGTTCGTTTCCGATTGCGGCTCGACGCCCGCGACGCCGTCAAAAACAACGACTGCGCCATCCAAAACGCGAAGCGACCGTTTTACTTCAACGGTGAAATCAATGTGTCCCGGGGTGTCGATCAGGTTGATCTGATGTTCGAAATTCTTATCGTGGTTCCGCTCCGTCGGGATCCAGAAAGCGGTCGTTGCGGCCGACGTGATCGTGATGCCGCGTTCGCGCTCCTGCTCCATCCAGTCCATGACCGTATCGCCGGTATGCACCTCTCCGATCTTATGTGAAACACCAGTGTAGAAAAGCACGCGTTCAGAAACGGTTGTTTTTCCCGCATCAATATGAGCGATAATACCGATATTGCGGATCTTTTCAATTGGATATTTACGAGGCATATTTCTTTCTGTCGCCCTCGCGGAGGCGAGGGGCCATGCTTTAATTTATTTGATCTAGGTCAGAATATTTCCGGAGCCTTACTTTTGTAAAAACAGCCGGAAAATATTATGCGGGTCGATGCGGGGCTGATGCGAAATGTGCAAATGCGCGGTTTGCTTCAGCCATCCGATGCGTATCCTGCTTCTTCTTGATCGCTGCACCTTCATTCTTTGAGGCCGCGATCAATTCTTCAGCGAGCTTCGTCGCCATCGGCTTTCCTTTTTTCGAGCGGGCCGCACCGATGAGCCAGCGCGTCGCGAGAACGAATTTCCGTTCTGGCCGCACCTCCATCGGCACCTGATAGTTCGCGCCGCCGACGCGCTTCGAGACGACCTCGACCATCGGGGCGGCGTTTTCGAACGCTTTTTCAAAAATAGCGATCGGGTCTTCCTTGGTGATCTTCTTTATCTCGTCGAAAGCACCATAAACCACCCGCTCCGCGGTCGATTTTTTGCCATCCTTCATTACGTAATTGATGAACCTTCCCAGGTCAACCCTTTCAAAAACCGGGTCAGGTGTATGATATTTTTTATAAACGCGCTTCTTTCTCATATGTTTTTCGTTAAGCTTCTTTTGGCCGCTTCGCTCCGTACTTCGATCTCTGCTGCTTGCGATTCGCCACGCCCGTCGCATCCAAAACACCGCGCACCACATGGTAGCGAACACCCGGAAGATCTTTCACGCGGCCGCCGCGCACCACTACGATTGAGTGCTCCTGCAGGGAATGTCCCTCTCCCGGAATATATGCCGTCACCTCCATGCCGTTCGTAAGACGCACGCGGGCCACTTTACGGAGAGCTGAGTTCGGTTTCTTCGGGGTTGTTGTAAAAACTTTCAGACAAACACCACGCTTAAAAGGAGATCCTGAATCGACAGGCTCGTTCTTTATGGTATTAAAATAATAAGACAAAGCCGGCGCTTTGGTCTTCGCCTTTATCGATTTTCTCCCCCTCTTGGCTAATTGTTGGACTGTTGGCATTGATATAAAGAAAGCTTATCCCCGCATGGACGGGGAACAGACAAAACCCATCTCAAACTACAGGGAAATGATACAGGAAATAACAGGGTTTTGTCAACGGCTCTGCGTTTCCCGTTTTCCAAAAGATATATCAAGTAAAATAGTGGTTCTCGGGGGTTCGTCTTCGCATACTCCGAGAACCACTATTTTACTTTCAGAAAATCAATCTTCCGAAAAAGAAACACTCCGCTTGGAATTTCTTTTTATCAAGGTCGGGCCCCGACGTTTTTCCCCGTCGCCCTCGACCTGGCCGAGGGTCCATGCTTTTAAAAGATTGGGACCACGACCCGAAATATCATCACCGCAAAAGAAGATATCTAAAATTTATGTTTATAAATTTATCACCCTTCAAACGTCAGCCGCGCAAGGCGAAGTGTTTCATAGGAAATATCCCCGTTAAAATGATCAAAAACCGGTTTTAATGGTTTCACGCCGAGCCGGCGCATTGCGATATGAATATCTTGAATAAGCGTTTGCCTATCCGCTAGAAGACGGCCGATATCGCCCGGTGAAATATCGCCGCGCTCGCGCAATTTTTCGAGATGCGTGAGGATGGTCGCTTCAGTAAGCGATCTTGAACCCGCGATATCGGGAATGTTTTTCCCATCTTTGATAAGAGCGAGTGTTTTTGCGTAGGTATCTATTTTGAGGGCTTTTACAGGATGCGGGACATGCGATGCTTCGGCATAACCCCCACATGCATGAATAAATCTTCCCTCCATAAGTTCACTATCCCGCGGTTGCATACTTCGGAACTGTTCGTCTGCCCTGTTCGACGCCGCACGGAACTCGGCATCTTTCTCTAAAATATCAGGATGCACTTCAAGTGCCCGTTCGTTCAATCCAAGCAGATACAAGCCGGCGAGCGTTCGCACGCGCGATAGCGCCACATATCCCTGCCCATATTCAAACGCATTCCCAAGATCGATGATCGCCGCATCGAGCGACATGCCCTGGCTTTTATGTACGGTGATCGCCCACGCAAGCCGGAGCGGCACCTGCCGCACGCTCGCGAGCGTTTCCGCCTCAACCTCGATCTTCCAATCAGCTGGCTCTGCGGCAATGCGTTTGCCGGCCCGCGTTTCGACGATCGGTATATCATCGGCGCGGAATCCCACGACCGTACCCGTCGTTCCATTCACGAATTTCCCTTCGAAATTATTTTTCGTGAACATCACCTTCGCTCCGATCTTGAGCTGAAGCTTCTCGGGAGACAGACACCCTCGCTTCAATTGTTCGATAAGATGCGCCTGGCCGCTTCCCTGCATCGTAAAAATATGCACCGCGCCAAGAAGATTCCCAAGTTCGCGTTCGTTTACGCGATCAACGTCGGCGTTGTGAGGAAACAGCTTCGTAACGCTTTTTGGGATCTCATTAAAGATCGCGCCACGCGCCAAAAGCCGTTTCTTATGATCATCGGTAAGCGAGCCCGAACGGAGCGCCGAAAGAATATCGAGGAACGCCGCGTCTTCCTGCCGATACTGCTCCGAAAGATAACAAACCGTGAGTCCCAGATCCCGCCATGCGGACGATTGGTAGGCAAATGCCGCAGCTGGATCGTCCGACTCGTTTTCGAACGGAAGCCTCTCGTCCGGATCGCTCGTCCGGCGGACCACTGGCGGCAACTGGAAAAAATCGCCGACCAAGACCACCTGCAATCCGCCAAATGCCTCGTCAGAATTCCGCACCGCACGACAGACCTCGTCAACCATACTGAACATCCGTGCGGAAAGCATGGATATCTCATCTATTATTAAAATATTCGCGTTCTTGATCTTTCGCCCCGTGCGCGGATTGTCCTCGATGCGACGCAGATCGTACTGCGTTATTTGATTCTTGATTCCGACACCGCTCCATGAATGGATTGTCATGCCGCCGATATGCGTCGCCGCGATCCCGGTCGATGCCGTAATTGCCGGAATAATACCGTGTCCGCGCAAATATTCCACATAGCGATTCACAAGATAGGTCTTTCCGCTCCCTGGTTCGCCGGTCAAAAAAACGTTCACGCCAGTCTTTAAAATATTAAGAGCTTCATCTTGGGTCATAGCCACGTCATTGTAGCGCATGGATGAAACTGATGCACGATTTTTTCATTCCAAGCGTCATGCTGTCGTCCACGCATCTCTTCCGTCGTTATCCATACCTCGAGAGACTCGGGATAAACTCCGGCGAGAATCCGTGCTTCAAGCCTGTTGTATTTTAAAAGTACGGACCCTCGACCAGATCAAGGATGACGGACCCCGTTCAAATATAGACAAATTCATTTTTTGATGTTAAAAAATACCAAGTACCTAAACCAATGAAAGGGGGTAAGTAACGTGCAATTACTTACCAACATCGCTTCGCTGTTGCTGTTGTTGATGACAATGAGCTCATGCTCATTGCATGCCTTCGCCCAGATACAACCCATCCTTCCGGATGATCCGCCAAAGAAGCCGACAGAGAAAGCTCAGAAGATCGACTTTCTCTACTTGGCATCCGAAGCGTATCTTTCCGCAGGAACGACGGTGGATATGTCTACCACCGTCAATGGATTGGATCACCCTACGACTGCGTATCGCGCGGATGGGACTTTTCTCACGCGATACTATATCGGAGAAGACGGTTGGGCAGGTTGTTTCGGTAAACGGAATACCACGGGTGTCGTTTCGGCAAACGTGGTTCTGAATATCGGATTCGACCTGCTTGACCGGCGACTCTATCGTCGAGGGGGGCACTGGCGGATCGCGGCCATCACGTTGAATGTGCTCAAGGGCACAGGAAACTTGGCGGACGGGTTCCATAACATCAAGGTAGCGAACGATGTAGATAAGCGTGTACGACTGCAGACGGGCTATGCGGGACGCATCATCTGGTCCCGTTAACATCCGTCGTTTTGGCTGGCGGCCATTTTTCTGGCCGTCAGCCAGCGTTTTGCTCGCTTTTCGTATGGTTGACAAGTTCTTTTATTGGCGTTATTCTGGTTTCAGATTTTAAATTATAAGAGACCTGCGGAAAGAGTCCTTTGCACGGGGACGCCTTTCATTGCCAGGGTTTAGGTATTGCAGGTCTTGCTTTTAAGGGGTCCCCGAAGTTTAGGGACCCCTTTTTCATACCTATTTATCGAGGTGCTATCTCGATATTTTTGTAAATTATCGAGGTCGAACTTCGATAAAACATCGCTATCTAAAATTTTTTCTGCCATCCACGCATATCGCCCGTCTTTATCCGTGAAGGCGGATGATTCATGCCTCATAGCAAAAGATTGGGAGCACGGATGGTCCCGCTCCCGGGACCACGACAGAAATCATCAAACTTGAGATTCACTGGGGTAGGGAATTTTTTGCATATTGACATATATCAATAATTCTGGTACTCTGCAATTAGAACCGCGAAGCTTTTGGGGGCTCTAGAGCTCATAGAGGTTTCGCCACAACCGAGAATTTCCCCTCTTTGGGAGGGGAGAATGGAGAACAGTCATGAGGATTGCAAAGTATTTCCTCGCAATTTTCGTCACCCTCACTACCTTGTGCAGCCTCAATGGCTGCGGTGGTGGCGGAACAACCAATCAAATTGGATCAACCCCGGGAACCCCGTCATCGATTTCGGCGGCATCGTGCACACCAAACCCGATGGTCACCGGAAAAACGGCGGCCTGCTCGGCAACAGTGATCTGCACCGGCACGGGAACATGCTCACAAAGCGTATCCTGGTCCGCACCCGCCAGTGACGGAAGTTTCACTGGATCGACCTACACGGCACCGGCAACAGCAAACAGTTACACTCTTACGGTTACGGCAAGCGGCTATTCAACAGTAAGCGCAACCATAGCAATGAAAGTAGTAACGATTGCTGTCTCACCGGCAACTGTATTGCTCGTGACCGGAGAAAGCCAGCAGTTTCAGCTCCTCGAGAACGGAGTTGCAGTTAATGCGACATGGTCTCTCACTGGCAGCAACACGATCAATAGCAGCGGCCTTTATTCGGCAACTGTTATTGGTACATCTGTTGTCACCGGAACTGATACCAACGGCAATACCGCAACGGCAACAGTTACCGTGACGGCACCACCGGTTTCCGTGAGCGCTTCGTGCTCGCCAACGTCAGTCCCGCAAGGACAGACTTCGACCTGCACGGCGAGCGTTCTGAATGCGACGAATACCGCAGTCACCTGGACGGCGTCCGCTGGAACGATCACATCAGCCGGAGTTCTCTCCGTACCGATGAGCGTTTCCGCGGGAACCATCATTACGGTCACCGCAACAAGCATTGCAGACACAACCAAGTCCGCAATCGCACAAGTAACGGTGGCGCAAAGACAGATCGCAATTGCATGGGCTGGCACAGGAGACCCCAACACAGATTCTAATGTTTTACTGTCACCGATAACCCTGCCTCACGGACCTCAACCTGAAGGTGTAGGCGTCTTCAATGTCACACTCGCTGGGGCCCAAGCCGGGGATATCGTTACCGGAACCGATCCTTTAGGTTCGGCAACCTATACTATTACCACAAAGGATGTCACAAACGGGTACTTTGAAATGGCTTTTGCCATCTGCGACTCCGGCTGTGGTAAGAAAAACATCCTTCCTGGCCTTACGATCGTAGCCGCCTACACTTCTCACCTCATCAAGATGCAGGTTGCAAGCGCCGACGGGACGATCCAGTCCAATACGTTCTGGATCCCGTTCACGACCGACCAGCAAACGATGGCCTTGAGCAAAGACGGCACAACTGCTTATTTTGCTCCAGGTTATCCTTTTACCGTCCAAAAGTATGCTCTCGCGGATGGAACAAACAAGGGAACCGTGATGGGAAACAACAATCTTTCCGTCGCGGTCGATGACCAGACCGGAGATCTCCTGACGAACGGTGTTGTTATTCCGTCCGCATGGGGAACCACCGTTTACTACACTTCGACCTTGGAAAACTCTGCATCTACCAACGTCCTCTCAATCGACAACTCGACGAGTGACTTTCTTATGGCGATAGCAGCCAAGAGCGGCAGCGGCTACGCGACCGATACCATCGCAGGAAAGCTCAATAAGATTGATCTTTCTCAAATGGCCGTGATCGATTCTGTGGCAGCCGGCGCTTATACTTGGACAATGGATACGGCGACCATCAACGGTTCCGATCTCGTTGCCACGTATTCTGCGGAGGATACAACGATCCGGTTCTTTGACAAGAACCTCAACCTTATTTCTGCACTGACGCTTACCGGCGTTATGCCCGCAGGAACTGTTTGGCAGACAGAATACACTACCGGCGGCTGGCCATTCCGTCTCTTTAAGTCAGGAACAGCCGTTCTTCTGTCAAGTCACGACAAACAGCTCATCGAAACAGCGCTTGATTCATCTCAAACCCTCCATGTTGCCGAGCAGACTACCCTTACAGGAAATCCCATCGGCATCGCAAAGGACGAGACGCATCAGGCGGTCATTGTCTGGTACGCCGGTACGGCAACAGGGAAAACAACCCTCGAGTCGTTCGATCTCGCAACGCTTACGGGAACGGCTATCGCTTCCGCAAGCTCTCTGCCGATCGGGTTCGAAGCTTCCGGCGTTCTTGTGTCGAACGATGGCACCAAGCTCTACGTCGGTGGCATCGATGCCACGGGAAATCCGGCGTTCTTCATTCTCGCAAACCAGTAACTTTTTTCTTCCGCTTCCCGCCGCTTTGCCTCGGTCGGAATGCAGAAGAAACACCCCAAGCCAACCAGCTTGGGGTGTTTTTTATTTTCCGAGACTCCTCGCAAGGTTCGGAATGACAAATGGGAAATAAGATAACAGAAAAATGCGTTGTCGTCCCCGCGAAAGCGGGAATCTGTACTTTCAATCTTTTATTTATAAAGCGTGGATCTCGACAAGGTCGAGGATGACGGTTCTGGGTCCCCGCTTTCGCGGGAACGACAAAATATACATACAAAAAGATCCGTTGCCGGGTCTTTTTGTATCTGCCCCATGAACCTCCTTCTATGGATTGATCTCAATCTGTCCGGGATTGTTCACGAGAACGCTCGTGGTCCAGGTACTGCCATTGCAGTTCAGGGTATATACCGTCGTGCTCGTCGGATAAACATTGAAACTGCCGGATGTCGGCGACACCGTTCCAACACCGTTATCGATGCTGCAGGAATTGGCATTCGAGCAGGTCCAGGAAAGCGTTGCTGATTCCGGAGGGACGATCGGCGTCGTGGACTTCGTGCTGAACGTGCAGGAAGGTGGCGGAGGGGCACAATCATTGTTCGTAGCACACTGGTCCGAACCGGAGCCGGAGACTGCGACACAGGCATCATTTTGACATGCGAGATGAGAGGAGCCGCCAACACACGCATCACCCTCAGCAACGCACTGATTCGAACCGGAGCCGGAGACTTTCGTGCAGGTATCATTTTGACATGCCAAATGCGAACTACCGCCGCTGCCCGAGGTAGTCACGCTGGCCGTCGCCTGGACGGCACTCCCACCGTTCTCCACGATCACGAGCGGATGGTAGGTTTTGGCGTCCGGATAGGTCACGCCGGCGGTATCGGTGGTCGCCGAGATGCTATCATCTTTCTTTGTCGGCGTTCCGCAAGCCGTCGTGGCGTCGCTCACGCTCGTGCCGGAATATGAACAATCCTGCCAGAACGTATAGTTATAGGTTCCTCCCGCGCCATTGGCTGCGCTTGCTGTAAGCGTCGTGGCGAGAGGTGCATTGCCCGATGACGGATAAGCTGAGAGGGTCGCAGAAAGC